>JAJXUW010000001.1 GCA_021782545.1 Deltaproteobacteria bacterium
AACTGGGCAAGGGAAAGGAGCATCCGCTCTACGGCTGGGACAACGAGTACGGCAGCCATCAGGCTGACGTACCCGGTTTCAAGGCGTCACGGTATCTGGTTTCCAACCGTGAATTTCTGCCCTTTGTGGTGGCGGGCGCTTACCGACAGCAGCAGTGGTGGACCGAGGAAGGGTGGAACTGGCGTCAGTTCAGCCAGGCTGAGCACCCGCTCTTCTGGCGTGAAGGCGATAACGGCTGGCGGCTGCGGACCATGGCCGCGGAGATCGCCATGCCCTGGAACTGGCCAGTGGAGGTGAACTGCCTGGAGGCCCAGGCGTTCTGTATCTGGAAAGCAGCCCAGAGCGGCCTTTCGATCCGTCTGCCGACTGAGGACGAGTGGTACCGGTTGCGGGAGCAGTGCCAACTGCCGGACCAGCCGTACTGGCAGCAGGCACCGGGCAACCTTAACCTGGCGTACTGGTGCTCCTCCTGCCCGGTGGACCGTTTCCAGCAGGGTGCGTTCTACGACGTGGTGGGCAACGTCTGGCAGTGGACCGAGAGGCCGATCTACCCGTTTCCTGGCTTTAGCGTCCACCCGTGGTACGACGACTTTTCCACCCCCACCTTCGACACCCGCCATAACCTGATCAAGGGCGGCTCCTGGATATCCACCGGCAACGAGGCCACGCGGGACTCCCGCTACGCCTTCCGTCGTCATTTCTTCCAGCACGCCGGGTTCCGGTACGTGGAGAGTGGCGCCCCGGTTCCCGTGTCTCCACCAGTTTGAACAGGCGTCTTTAAGAAGGGAGCGGCTATTCGCTGAAGGTCAGCTTGCGCTCCAGATCCATGGAGCGGGTGATCCGTTTGGCCTGGTCAAAGGTGATCTTGTCCTGCTGACAGAGCTGCACCAGATGTTGATCGAGGGTCTGCATCTGGTATTGCGCCCGGCCGTTCTCGATATGTTTCTCGATCTCGTCGAAACGGCCCTCCCGGATGCAGGCCTGGATGGTCGTGGTGGTACGCATGATCTCCACCACCGGCAGCACCATCTCGCCGGTCTTATCGTTGATCAACCGCAGCGAGACGGTGGCAACCAGGATGTCGGCCAGACGCTGGCGGATCACCTCCTGGGAATCGGGCGGGAAGTGTCCTACCAGACGATTGATGGTGGATGCGGCGCTTTGGGTGTGGAGGGTGGAGAAGACCAGGTGGCCTGTTTCGGCCGCTTTGATACAGGCGTCGATGGTCTCCAGGTCCCGCATCTCGCCTACCATAATGACGTCCGGATCCATCCGCAGGGCAGCCTTGAGCGCCGCGCGGAAACTGCCGGTGTCGATTCCCACCTCGCGTTGGATGATGCAACTCTTGTCCGAACTGAACAGAAACTCGATCGGATCCTCGATGGTGATGATGTTGAAGTTATCGGTCTGGTTGATGTGCTGCAGCATGGAGGCCAGGGTGGTGGACTTGCCGTTGCCGGTGGGACCGGTGACCAGGATCAGGCCGTTGGGAGCCTGACATATCTCTCCCAGCACCGCCGGCAGGTTCAGTTCACCGAAGGTGGCGATATGGGGAGGGATGACCCGCATCACGATACCGACCGTGTTACGCTGACGGAAGATGCTGACCCTGAAGCGTCCGCCGTTGGGCAGGGCATAGGCGGCATCCTGTTCGGTCAGGTCGTCCGGCAGGGTGCGGTTACTCTGCTCAAGGACGGTCCTGGCGATAAACAGGGTGTCTTCCGGGGTGAGGAGGGGAAGCTTGGAACGGATCAGTTGTCCGTGGGCCCTGAAAAAAGGCGGGTTGTTCACCTCAAAATGGAGGTCGGATACCCGTTTTTCAAAGGCGATGCCCAGAATCTGGTTCAGCAGATTCATATCCATGGTCGGTTTCCTCGGTCAGGCAGTGTGGGGCGTTGCCTGTTGCGCCCGTGTCAGCGCAGTCTCAATGGTAAGGCTGGCGTATTCGGCGCAGCTTGTCAGTTGATCGATCGGCACCTTTCCAGCCGGCTGGTCGCCGAAGTCACCATAGATAACGGCGACCACCCGTTTACCCAGCTTGAGCGGCAGCAAGAATACGGTCGGCTCGCCGGGAGGGGGGATGACCCGGTACAGTTGGTCATGCAGCGACTGATCGTGGGATGTACCGTAAAAAGGGTGCCTCTTGTCAAGTACAAAACTGAACAACGAACCGGCGGTGAGCGGCAGCCTGTAGCCCAGGACCGGCCCCGGGCCTGCGGCATGCGGGGTGGTTATGCCGATGCCGCGCTCTGCCACCAGCTCATGCTCCCAGACCACCAGGGTCAGTGCGCGCGGAAAGATGACCGCGACGGTTTTGAGCAGGATCATGGCCGCCTCCGGGAGGGTGGCCACCCCCTTCAGGTGCGCCATGGCTTCTTTGACCGTGGTGGTGAAGCCGGACGGTCCGGCGGCCACAGGGGTGTCCCGCAGCGCCTGATGGAAGCCTGGCAGTTTACGTTTGATGGTGTCGACCTCGCCAAGGCCCAGGTCATCGGCCGAGAGCAGTTTCGGGCCCTCCTCGGAGGGAATATCCGCTTGCAGGGCGGGCTCTTCACCGGTTACCTCGTCAGCGAGCAGCCCGTCACGTTTCTTCTCGTCATAGATACGTAGCGCGTCCATCAGGACGTGTTCGGTGGGTAACTGCAACTCTTCCTGCAACTTGTCAGGGAAGTAGCGAAACTCGTCGCATGTGTTGAGGGTGTCCGGATCGAGGCTGAAATTCCCTTTCTTCCAGGTCAGAATCTCGACGATGGTCAGTTCGATCAAGGTTTCCAGACCGTGGTAGGCCGCCTCTTTGTCCACCATGCCATTTTCCAGCAAGGTCGCGATAAGGGGGTGCCGGTTAGGCCCGGCCTGGGCCTGGATAACCAGGGCCCGATCCAGCTCGTCCCGGCTGATGACGCCGGCCTCCACCAGGATGGTACCGGTGCGGGTGCCGCTGTCATAGTGGCTGGCGCCGTTTATGTACCCATCGGCGAAGGTCAGGGAAATTTCGCCCTTGCGGCCGTTTACCCTGAGGGTCCCGGTTTTGCGGGTGCTGTGCAGCAGCTGGATCACATCGACGATGGAGAGATACTCAAGGTCGCCGGAGAACGACATGGGCGAGACTCCTTGTCTGAATACTTGACGATAGTGGATAATTAAAGCAGAACTAGGGCAGTATTCAAGGATATATCGTCTGGGCCCGGATTTTTTTCAATACAGGGGGAGGAATATACCGATGCAGGCAACCAAGGACGACCTGGCGCTCCAGGTGGATCAGGCCCGCTGGGAGTGGCTGCAGCCGCACCATGAACGTGGCGTACTGCTGCTGGTGGACGGCATGCTGGAGCTGGCGGAGGTGGGAGAGCGGATTGCGGCGGATGATACGGCCTGTGTGCAGTCCTGGCTCGCCTCGAGGATGCTGGGGAGGCCCACCCCCGAGCAGCTCGCCGATTGGGGTCATGAACCGGGCCGCCAGTTTTCCATGCTGGTGGTGAGCCCTTTTGTGCTTATACAAGAGCTTTCTGCTGAAAATAAAACAAAGTTTGCTTGACCTGGTTGCCTGCAGACTCTAAGCTTTCGGAACATCAATAAGCGCAGGGAGGGCATACCATGCCAACAGTCCGTGAACGTTTTTTCCTTTCGGCCAGCGAGTCGTTACTGGTGGTGATCGATGTTCAGGAGCGGCTTTGTCAGGCCATGGATGCGCAGGTGCTGCAGCAGCTCTCCGCCAATACCGGCGTGCTGTTGGAGGCCGCTGGTGAGCTGCAGATACCGGTTGCGGTTACCGAGCAGTATGTAAAGGGGCTGGGGCCAACAATACCGGTGCTTTCCGAAAAACTGGGGGCAGTGCCGCGTCATGAAAAGATGGCCTTCAGTTGTTGCGGCTGCAACGAGTTCGTGGAACAGGTACGCGCCAGTGGACGGCGCCAGATCGTGATTACCGGCATGGAGACCCATGTCTGCGTGTTACAGACGGTGCTGGAGCTGCTGGATGCCGGTTACCATGTGCAGGTGGTGCGCGATGCGGTGATGAGCCGCGCCAAGCAGAACTGGAACACCGCCCTGGAAGAGATGCGCCAGGCCGGGGCGGTGATTACCTGCACCGAATCGGTGCTGTTCCAGTGGTTGCGGGTAGCCGGCACCGAATCGTTCAAGAAGCTCTCAAAGCTGGTGAAATAAGCTGCATAGGCACAAGGAGGTGACGTCGTGATTACCACCTTGCTTGATGGCAACAAGCGTTTTGTGCGAGACGTCTTTGAGAAGGAGAAGGACTATTTTGCCGAACTCTCCAAGCTGCAGCGTCCCACGGTACTCTGGATCGGCTGTTCCGATTCTCGGGTGCCGGTCAACACCATCACCCAGACCCGGCCGGGTGAGGTGTTTGTGCATCGCAACGTGGGCAACATTGTGGCCACCAATGACTGGAACCTGTCAGCGGTGTTGGAGTTCACCATCAATCACCTTCAGATCCCCGATGTGGTGATCTGCGGCCACTATAACTGCGGCGGCATCAATGCCCTGATGCATGAAGATGCTGACGACCGCTATATTCCGATCTGGCTGAACAATGCCTACAAGGCCATGGAACGGGTTGACGACAAATTACGCTCCCTGCGGCTGCAGGTCTCCGAAGATCAGCGGCGGCGGCTGATCGAGGAGGAAAATGTCCGCCTGCAGTTGGAGCATTTGCTGGAATACCCCTTTGTGCGCCGGGCCATGCTGGACGGCAAGCTCACGGTCCATGGCTGGATGTACGACATGGACAACGGTGAGATCAAGGTCATGCAGAAAAACTAGGCCCGGATCATCACCAATAACATTTTGAACGGTACCTCGGCCCGCAGGCTGTGGGGCCGGTTGGCCGGCATGATGATCATCTGGCCAGCGGTCACCTGCTGGGAAGCCCCGTCGATGGTGACGGTGGCGGTGCCGTCCAGCACCTGGACAAAGGCGTCGTAGGGGGCGGTGTGCTCCGAAAGCCCCTGCCCCTGGTCAAAGGCAAACAGCGTCAAGGTGCCGATCTGTTTGTCGATCAGGGTTCTGCTGACCACCGAGCCGGGCTGATAGGCGGCCAGGTCGTTGATGGTGATGGCGTGGCCGATCAAGGTTTCGTTCTGGCTGGACATGGGGCGCTCCTTGCGGTTGTCGTGTCATTCTTGTGCTGACTATACCAGAGAACAACGTCCGGTGGTTTGATGGTGATCAAAAACGCGCATCTCCCGCCGGACTTGACATCGCGTCGCTTTGCCGTATGCTTTTTCCATACCGTCCATACAGCGCAAGGAGGCTTTCATGCAGGAACGCACCGGCATCATCACGTTCAAAGGCAATCCGATGACCTTGCTGGGGCCTGCCCTCAAGGTAGGGGACACGGCTCCTGATTTTCAGGTGGTGGACACCGGTATGGCGCAGGTCTCCCTGGCCAGCCACCGCGGAAAGCTGCGCATTTTCAGCACGGTTCCGTCACTGGATACCCCGGTCTGCGATACGGAGACCCGTCGTTTTAACCAGGAGGCGGCCGGCCTGCCCGATTCGGTGGTGGTGCTGACCATCAGCATGGATCTCCCCTTCGCCCAAAAACGGTGGTGCGGCGCGGCCGGCATCGACCGTGTCGTGACCCTCTCGGACTATCAGGACCGCTCCTTCGGGTTGGCGTACGGGGTGCTGATCAAGGAGATCACGTTACTCTCCCGTTGCATCTTCGTGGTAGATGCCGCCGATACCATCCGTTACATCCAACAGGTCCCCGAAGTAACCCATGAACCGGATTATGCTGCGGTGTTGGCGGCAGTCAAGGCACTGTTGTAAGAATGGCGATACGTCATGCCGTCCTGAACGGCATCACCCTCGTTTTTGATGATGTCGGCAGCGGACCGGCCGTGATGCTGATACACGGCTTTCCGCTCAACCGGCACATGTGGCGATCCCAAGCGGCAATCCTGGTCGCGGCCGGCTATCGGGTCGTCGCTCCTGACCTGCGGGGATTCGGCGACAGCGACGTCACCGAGGGGCCTTGCACGATCGGCCTTCTGGCTGATGACCTGGTTGAGCTACTGGACTACCTGGAGATAGAGCAGGCGGTGGTGGTGGGGATGTCCATGGGCGGCTATCTGCTGTTCAATCTGCTGGAGCGTTTTCCGCAGCGGGTGGCGGCTGCGGTTTTTGTGGTGACCCGCGCCGTGGCCGATGATGCAGCGGGGCGGGCCGGCCGGCGTCAGTTGGCTGATGAGGTGGTCAAATTCGGTCCCCAAGTGGTGGCCGACAGGTTTCAGGAGCTGCTGTTCGCCCCCACGACGGTGACTGAGCGTCCCCGGCTGGCTGAGGAGGTGTACGGCTGGATGGTATCCACCGCCAGCAGCGGACTGGCTGCCGGTCTGCTGGCCATGGGCCAGCGCAGTGATGTCAGCGCAATGCTGCCGGCTATTGCCGTACCTGCCCTGTCCATCGGCGCTGACCAGGATCGGGCCTGCCCCGTGGAACACCCCCGCATGATCGCCGACCGCATACCCGGCTGTCAACTCTGCATCATCCCCGCTGCCGGCCATATGGTCAACCTGGAACAACCGGGTGATTTCAATAACGCCCTGTTGGCCTTTCTGCGGCAGGCAGTCCCCACCCCCCACAACCAGACGGCCCTGGCCTGCGACTGCAGCAGCGACCATACGGGCGGGATATAGCCCATGGCCCCTGTCTCTGCCACCGGTCATTCCCCTCTTAACCGGCTGCCCTGGAGATTGCGGCGTTTCATACAGTTTGCGCTCGACCTGTACACAAGTTTTACCACCCACCAGGCCCCACTGCGGGCCTCGGCCCTCACCTATACAACGGTACTCTCGCTGGTCCCGTTTCTGGCTATCGCCTTTTCCGTACTGAAGGGGCTTGGCGTGCAAAACGCCCTGGAACCGGTGCTGTTGCAAGTGGCTGGCGAATCTTCCCGCGAGATCATCGATCGGGTCATCGGCTATGTCAACAATACCAATGTCAAATCACTTGGTCTGATCGGGCTGGTGACGCTGATGCTCACCGTGATCAGCCTTCTGACGGCTATTGAGGAGGCCTTCAACAGTATTTTAGGGGTGCGGGCGACCCGTTCACTGCAACGCCGGTTCAGTGACTATCTGAGCGTGGTGGTGGTGGGTCCGTTGTTATTGATGGTGGCCTTCAGCATGACCACCACGCTGCAGAGTCAGTGGCTGGTGCAGTGGCTGATCCGGCATACGTTGTTCGGTGAGGCTATCCTGCTGCCGTTTCGACTCATCCCCTACGTCAGCGTCTGGATAGCCATGACCTTCCTCTACAGCTATCTTCCCAACGCCAAGGTGCCGTTTCGTTCCGCATTGCTGGGTGGCGTGGCGGCCGGTACGGTCTGGCAGTTCACGCAGTGGGCCTACTTCCACTTTCAGGTGGGGGTGGCCAACTACAACGCCATCTACGGCGCTCTGGCGGCGGTACCGATCTTACTGGTCTGGATATACACCAGCTGGTTGATTGTGCTGTTCGGCCTGGAACTGGTACGTGTTCATCAGGAGTTGAAGCCGGTTTATCTGCCGCCGCGCCGGGCACCCCATCCGCCGCGCCGTCCGGTTGGACGACGTCTGCGGCGGCGGGGCAGGCAGACCAGAACACTGGTGCCGGTGATGCTGGTTGCCCTGCTTATGCCGCTTGTCACGGCCCGGCCCCTCATGGCCGCCCCGCAAGCCATACGGGTGGTCATGGACGATAAATACCCCCCGTTCAGTTTCAGGGCCCCTGATGGCCAGCTGCAAGGCATCCTGGTCGATCAATGGCGGTTGTGGGAGCGCTCCACCGGCGTCAAGGTGAAGCTTGCCGCCATGGACTGGGCCGAGGCCCAGCGCCGGATGGACGCCGGCGAGTATGATGTCATCGACACCCTCTTCAAGACACCGGAACGGGAGCGTAAATACGATTTCACCCCGCCGTATCAGGACCTGGAGGTGCCGGTCTATTTTCGTTCAGACATACCGGGCATCAGGGGGGTCTCCTCGTTACAGGGGTTTACCGTGGGGGTCAAGACGGGAGGGGCGATCATCGGCTTTCTGAAACGAGCCGGTATCGACAACCTGGTTGACTACCCGAGTTATGAGGCCATCGCACAGGCCGCCAAGGCCCACAAGATTACGGTGTTCTCCATGGAGGCACCGCCGGCAACCTACTTTCTCAACAAATACGGTATCACGGACCAGTTCAGGCGGACGGCCCCGCTGTATACCGGTCAGTTCCGCCGGGCGGTAAAAAAGGGCGATCAGGCCTTACTGACCGTGGTAAACGAGGGCTTCAGCAAGATTTCACCGGAGGATCTGGCCCGGATCAACCGGCGCTGGTATGGTCAGCCGCCTGAGCAGCGGGTCAATTGGACCTATCTGCTGATCGGCATCGGCAGCGCTGCCGGCCTGATCCTGCTACTGGGGCTGTCAAACCTCTGGTTGCGGCGCCTGGTCGCCAAGAGGACGGCCGAGCTGCACAAAAGTGAGGAGCAATACCGGGAGCTGGTGCAGCAGTCTGACAGTATCATCCTGCGCTGGCAGCGGGATGGGACCATCTCCTTCTTAAATGAGTACGGCTGCCGCTTTTTCGGCTTTACGGCTGATGAACTGCTGGGACGGCATGTCAACGAAACCATACTCCCCGCCCGCCAGGATGACGGCCTCGACCTCTGGGCGCTGGCCTCGGATATCTTTGCCCAGCCGGAACGGTATCGGACTAACCTGAATCAGAACAGGTGCAAGGATGGCAAGCGGGTATGGATATCGTGGAACAACCGTCCGGTCTGCGATGAGACCGGGGGCATAGTGGAAATGGTAAGTGTGGGAAGCGACGTCACGGAGCTGAAGGCGGCCGAGGCTGCCCTGTGCGACAGCAAACAGGAGCTGGAGCTGGCCCGTCAGCAGGCCGAGGCGGCCAACGAGGCGAAGTCCCTGTTTTTGGCCAACATGAGCCATGAAATCCGTACCCCGCTGAACGCCGTCATCGGCATCAATTCGTTGCTTTTCGAACGGATCGATGACGGTGAGTTAAAGGAGTTGGCCCGCGATGCCATGGCTGCCGCCAACAATCTGCTGGATATCATCAGTGATGTGCTGGACCTTTCCAAAATCGAGGCCGGTAAGCTGTCGCTGGTATCGGTGCCCTTTGACCCCCGTCTGGTGGTAAATCAGCTGGAACGGATGTTCAGCCTGTTGGCCAAGGAGAAGGGAATTCATCTGGAGGTGGCGCTGTCGGCTGCCCTGCCCAGTCCGCTGGCCGGTGATCCGGCCCGCATCCAGCAGATCGGGGTCAATCTGCTGAGCAACGCCATCAAGTTTACCGACCAGGGGACGGTCAGGCTGGAGATAAGCGGGCGCCCCTCGGGTGATGGTCGGGTAGAGCTGGCATTGGTGGTCAGAGATTCAGGCAAAGGGATTTCACCAGAGTATCTTGAACGGATATTCAATCCATTTGTACAGGAGGATCTCTCTACCACGCGCAAATATGGCGGTACCGGTCTGGGCCTGACCATCTCCCGCCGTCTGGCTGAGCTTATGGGGGGCACGTTACATGTCGAGAGCAGGCTTGGGCAGGGCAGTTCCTTTACCTGTACCGTCCCCTGTACGACCTGCTGTGAACTGCCACAACAAGACCAGAATGTTGCCGTATCCAGGCAACCGCATCGGCCGTTGAAGATACTGGTGGCAGAAGATGCGGTGGTGAACCGCAAGATGATGGAGGCGTTGCTACGGATGGAACGACATCGGGCCCGCTTTGTGGAAAACGGCCGCGAGGCGGTGGCGGCCTGGCGCGAGGAGCCGTTCGACCTGATCCTGATGGATATCCAGATGCCGGAGATGGATGGCATGCAGGCCACCGCCGAGATACGGCAGGCCGAGGCGGTCACTGGCGGACACATACCGATCATCGCCCTGACCGCCTATGCCATGAGCGGGGACCGGGAACGTTTCATGGAGGCCGGCATGGACGGGTATCTTGCCAAACCGATCACCGTTGACCAGTTACGGGAGGTGCTGATGCGTTACAGCCGAGGGAGTGTGGCAGTGCCGGTGTCGACCTGTGGCACCCAGGAGGCGGGGGTCAACCAGGGGGCAGCCCCGTAAGCAGGTTCTCGCCGTTTTGTTTGCGCAAGGCCGCCGCCAATCCCTCGTCGTCCACCCGCCGCAGCAGCGAGGTGATCCGCGTGATCGCTTCTTCTGCCAGACCTTCCGGCGAATCTCCCCGTTCGATGGCGTTTGCGGGGTGTATCCAGCGTTGCGGCCAGCAAATAGCACGTCCCTGTTGCCAGAGAAAATAGGGGTAGAAGAGGTGCTGCCAGCGGTGAAACGGGGTGCCGGGCAGGATGCCGAGCAGTCTTGCCAGAATCTGCCAGAGCGGTGAACCGTAGCGGGCCTGGCATTGGGCGTGGTGGTGGAGCGCTTCGGCTCTGCTCTCTGCAGGCAACAGTGCCTGTGGGTCGAAAACGCCGGCCATAACCGCATCCGCCGCCTTGCGGGTGTCGTCATCTAGGAGTTCATCAAGTTCAAGCACTGGCGGGCACTGGCCGCGATGGAGCAGCCACAGGTCGAGATCGGTTTCCACCTGATAGTGCCGTCCGATATCGTCGCCTGCCAAGGCATATACAAAGGGGTGAAAGGCGATATCAGCCTCGATATGGGCTGTGATGCCCAACAGGCACGCCTGTTGGGCCGGCGGCAGATCAGGGGTGCCAGCCAGAAACGTAAGCAGTGGTGTGTAGCTGTGGTTGCGGCAGTCGTGGAATTCGTTGGCCAACTGGCGCGCAGTAACGCCATCCGGGCCGTTTATGAGGTGCAAAAGGGAATCAGGCAGCACCGCCCCAACCAGATAGGCCGCGTGATGCTCTTCGAGCTGCTGACGGACCGGCCGGTCGAGGGGGAGGCGGCGCAGGGCCTCGCTGGCCAGCCACCAGTGGGTGAGTTCCTTAGGCATGGAGCATATCCTCTGCCGACCGACCGCCTGCCCTGTCGGATTCTTTCGGGCCGCCCCGATGCAGGGCCGTTTGCAGTAACCTGTTCCCCAGACCTCTGGTATGGTTCAACACTGGTATCATCAACCGCCTCCCAACAAAAAATCATCCTTCAGTGTGATAGACCGTTGTGCCGCCAGCCGTTCCAGCAGTTCCCCGGCGCCGGGAAAATCAAGGCGATCAAGCGCCTCGGAAAGGCGGGCCGCTAGGGCCAGGTCATCGGGAAGCGTCAAGGCCGTTTGCAACTGAGCAACAGCAAGGGGCGCCTGCGGGTTGTGTGCATGTATCTGCTGATACAGCAGCCGAAGCTGGCTGGTCAGTCCATCCGGTGCCGGCAACTGTTCAGCTGCTGTCAGGGACGGGGCCACAGGGCCGAGCAGGTCTGCCGCCCCCATCACCGTGGTCAGCTCGTGTTCGAAACGTGCAAACAGCTGCGTGGCCTCCGGGGCGCCCCCCCTTTTCAGGGCGTCCTCAAGTAGTGCGGCGCTTTGCTGCAGATCATGCGCAAACAGGTTGCCGGCCACCCCTTCAAGTCCGTGCACCAGGCGGGCGGCCGCTGCCAGGTCGGATTCGGCGATCCGCTGGCCGATCTCCTGGGCGATGCCGCGATGTTCGGCAGCAAATAGGCTGACGAGGCGGATCAGCAACAACCGGTTGTTATTCAGCCGTTCGAGCAGGCCGGGCATGTCGATACCGGGCAGGCTGTCAGGCAGCGATGGCGACTCCTCACCGGTCCAGACCGTGTGCCTTTGTCCGGCCCATGGTTGTCCGCAGGCGCTGATATGCCAGCAGAGCAGTTCACCGGCGGTTTCGAGATTGATCGGCTTGGGCAGATAGTCATTCATACCGGCGGCCAGACAGCGTTCGCGTTGTTCATCGAAGGGGTAGGCGGTCAGGGCGATGATCGGCAGCTGCTGCGCCGAGAACCGTTGCCTGATCAGACGGGTGGCTTCGTAGCCGTCCATGACGGGCATCTGAAGATCCATCAGGACGGCGTGCAGGCCGTCACCCTGTTCCTGTACGATGCGCACCGCTTCAGCGCCATGCTGCGCGGTTTCAACCGTCATGCCGTATGTTTCGAACAGCTCCTGGATGATCCGCCGGTTGGTCCGGTCACCCTCTACCACCAGCAGACGGTATCCCCGCAGGTTCTGTGTCCGCTGGTCTGCAGCGGGCAGGGGCGCTCGCCGGGTCCGCTGTTTGCCCTCTGCCGGTCGGCATGCGATCCTGAAGCTGAAGGTACTGCCCTTGCCAGGGCTGCTGACCACGCTGATGGTGCCTCCCATCATCTCCACCAGGCGTTTGCAGAGCGAAAGCCCCAGGCCACTGCCGTTACCGGTCCGTGCCGCTGGGCCGTCAGACTGGCCGAACGGACGGTAGAGGCTGGCGATGGTCTGTTCGTCCATACCGATGCCGGTATCCTGCACGCTGAACTGTACGAGGTACTGATTGGTATCCGTGTGGGATGTTTCGCAAGAAATCCGCAGGGATATCTGCCCCCGTTCAGTGAAGGTGATGGCGTTTGACAGCAGATTGGCCAGGATTTGCTCCAGGTGGAGCGGATCTCCGAGGAACCAGTCCGGCACACCCTCGGCAATGATCGGCGTCAGGGTAACCGGTCTGGTGCCGAGTGATAGGGTGGCAAGCCCCATGACCCGATCGATGACGTCGCCCAACAGGAACGGGATCTGCGCAAGGTGTACCTGACCCGCCTCAAGCAGTGAAAGATCGACGAAATCGTTGACGGTGTCCAGCAGGTGGTGCGCCGAGCCGCTGATGGCCTGCAGGTAGTCGTGCTGTTTGCCGGTCAGCCCGGTCTGCATGGTCAGTTGACTGAGCCCCAGGATGGCATGGAGCGGCGCATTGAGTACACCGCGCATGGTTGTAAGGAGGGCGCCCCTGGCGCGGTCGTCGGCCTGTTTCTGCATGGTGATTGCATCGAGGGAGGTACGCAGATCGGAGCGTTCCCGGCCTTCAGCCTGCAGACGATCATGTAGTTCATCGCTGGAACGCTGCAGCGCCTCATACGCCGTCTGCAGCTCTTGGTTGGCGGTACACTGTTCAGTGCGGTCAATCGAGAGCATGGCAAGGTACTCGGCAGTGCCGGTCTGGTTCAAGACGGGGATCAGCTGATGTTCGAATTGGTGGGGTGGCTGGCTCTCGCTGAATCTTACCGGCTGGCCGCTGGTGCAGGCCTCGCTGGCCCGCTGGCGGCATTCCTGCGCCAGGTCAGGAGCGAGCAGGCGGTACAGATCACAACCGATCAGTTGGCCGACAGTCCTGGCCATGCGGCTGGCTGCGGTGCGGTTGGCGGCCATGATGGCCCCCGCACAATCAAGCAGGAGCAGTGATTCCGGGTAGGCGTCAACCAAATGCTGCAAGATCGCCAGATCCCGTTCGGCGCCTTTTTCAGCCGCACGTTGTTCGGTTATGTCGTCACCGATGCTGCAGGTGCCGGTGATGGTGCCGTTACTGTCGCGTTCGAGGACGCTATGCCAGGATATCCGGCGGCGTTCGCCACGTGCGGTGATGATATCCTGCTCCTGGTCGTGGGCATGGTCACCGGCGGCCAGCAGCCGGCTGAACACCTCGCGGGCCATTTCAGGTTCCGGGACAAACAGCTCGAACCAGTTTTTGCCGATCACCTCGCTCCGTCTGCGTCCCGTAGCCTGCACCAGGTAGTCGTTGCAATAGCTGACGGCACCGTTGCCATCCAGCCGGACAACCAGCAACTGCAGGTTGTCATAGAGCTGGATCAGGCGATATTCCGCCTCTTTGGCATGTTCCTCCACTTTCTGCCGTGATTCGGCCATCTTGTTGAAGGCGCTGGTCAGTTGGCCGATCTCGCCGCCGGGCGCGATGCCTTCCAGCCGGTAACTGAGCGTGCCCTTGGCAAGGCCCAACAGCGCATCCCGCACCTTTGACACCGGGCGGGCCAGGGTGCGGTAGAGCAGCAGTGAAAGGCCCACGGGCCAAACCAGCGCCACCACGAGCAGGAGCAGATTGTGACGGTTGTTTCGGCGCTCTGCCGTCTGTAGGGTCTGGCCGTAAAAGGCGCTGAGTTCCGCGTTGGCCTGCTGCAATATGGTGAGTTCGCGGGTGAGTTGGATCAGGTGGCGACTGGAGAGGCTGGTGCCATCGGTTCGGCGGGCCTGGTCAAACAGCCTTCCCAGGGCGGCCGGGCCTTGGGCCAGGATGGCAAGGTGGCGCTCTTCTTCGGGGTAATGGAAGAGCGCTGCCTGAGGCCTTGGCAGGTCATCGATCCGGTTTTTGATCGCCTGCAGGTACAGTTGCGCCTCTTTACCGGCAGGAGCGGGGGGCTCTTGCAGAAACAGGATGAAATCGTTGAGCGCTTTGCCGGAGGGGATGCTGCTGGCCGCACCGCCGGCCGCCAGAGTGGTTGTCTGATGCGTCTGCACGGCATCCCATGCCGCCCCGGAGAGGCAGAGCAGTGGAACTGCAATCAGCAGCAGGAGTTGTGCCTTGAGGGACATGGTCTCTCACTTTCAAGCAGTCTTGCTCGCACCTAGTATAGCTCATTTGCGTGGTTCGGCAAGCCTGCCGCTACCTGGCTTGCGTCAGGGGAGATAAACAGTGTACCATACGGAGAGAATGCACTCGCCCTATTTTACCGCTATAGCGCAGCACCTGGAGGGGCTGCCTGCCGCAGAGGATGCCATCTGCGGCGGTCGTAAGCTGGCTGCCGTGGCTATCATCCTGCGGGAAAACGGCCGTGGCCATGAAGTGCTCTTTATCGAGCGTGCGCGCCACCCGGCTGATCCCTGGTCAGGTGATATCGGATTCCCTGGCGGCCGCAGGGATGGGCGGGACCGAGACCTGCGGCAGACCGCCGAACGGGAGACCCTGGAAGAGGTGGGTATCGATCTGGGAGAGGCTGCCTATCTGGGGCGGTTGTCCGATGTGGTGGGCGCCAATCTCCCGGTGCGGGTAGCCTGTTTTGTCTATGGGCTGATCAGTCCGGTGGAGATGGTGTTCTCCCCTGAGGTCCATGATGCCTTCTGGTTCGGGCTGGATGAACTCTGGGAACCGCACCGCCAGCTGGTGGCGGCTGAGGTTCGCTTTGGCGAGCGATCTCTCACGGCGCCGGCAATCCGGCTGCACACCAGACGGCCGGTGCTGTGGGGGATCACCTACCGGCTGGTGGGCCAATTCAGGCAGGTGTGGGAAGATGCGCAAAAGCGGCCTGGAACGTGAGGGGCTGCCGCGTTGTCAGCGGGAGTCATGCCTTGAACTTGTTTTCCGTCCCCGCCACAAGGCGGCTGATGTTGGCGTGGTGTTTGATGATGACAACGGATGCGATCAGCGCTGTGGCGATCAGTAATGCGAGATCGTGGGGCAGGAACCAGATGATGATCGGCATGGTGGCGGCGGCGACGATCGAACCGAGTGAGATATAGCGGAATGACACCACCAGGACAACAAAGACGCCTAAGGCCCCCAGCACCGCAAGTGGGGCGAGGGCCAGGTAGACGCCAAGGGCGGTGGCCACCCCCTTGCCCCCCTTGAACAACAGAAAGAGTGAAAAGACATGGCCCAGAAAGGCTGCCAGGCCGATCCAGGCCTGCATCGGTCCGGCCAATCCCAGCTTGAATGCCAGAAATACCGGCAGAAACCCTTTCAGGCAGTCGCCTATGAGCGTGAGGATTCCCACCCTGCGGCCGAGCGTGCGGTAGAGATTGGTGGCGCCGATGTTGCCGCTGCCGGTCGCGCGTACATCAATGCCATAGAGTTTGCCCAGCAAGAGACCGGTAGGCACTGACCCCAGCAGGTAGGCCCCGACTATCCAGACTGCAGCCGTCATCACAGCTTCTTCGCAATCAGTTCGCGTGCATCTCCCAGATAGTCGCTCTTGGGATATTCGAGGATCAGGCGGGTCAGGAAGGCCTGAGCCTTGTCATTCTGCTTAAGTTCGATATAGGCCTTTGCCAGGTAGTAGAGGGTCTCATCGTGGCCGGTGTAGTCGGGGAAATTGGCCAAGGCACCTTCCAGACGGTTGATGGCGGCCTTGTAGGCATCGGTCCGGTAGTAGAAACGGCCGACGTAGATCTCATACTGCGCCAGTTTGCTACGGCATTCGACGATCTTTTCCTGCGCCTTGGCCGCATATTGGGATTTCGGATACTGCTTGATAAAGCTCTCGAACAGAGTTATGGCGTTGTGGGTTGGCGTCTGGTCGGTATCGATGCCGGTGATCAGGTTGTAGCTCGACAGCGCCTGGCGGTACAGGGCAAATTGCGCCAGTTCATGGGTAGGATGCAGCTTGCGGAAATCCTCGTAGGCGGCGCCAGCCTCGATAAAGTCACGGTTCAGAAAGTACGCGTTGGCGACGCCGATCTCGGCTTTGGCCATCAGCTCGGGAGCGGGGAATTGTTCCTTCACCTTTTTCCACTGCCGGATCGCCTCTTCATAGCGGCTCTTCGTGAACGCCGTCTCCCCTTGGGTATAGAGCTCATCGGCGGTAGGGTTGGGCTTGGGGGCGCTGGCACAGCCAGCCAGCAACATCGTGGACATGAGGGACAGGAACAGGCAATAGCGCATCAGCTTCATTGGATTGGTTCCTTTGATCTGGTTAGTTGAGCAGGTCCGCGCCGCGAGGATCTGCCATCAGCTGGGCGAGCAGGTCGTGATTCAGCCAGACGGCAGCCTCCTTACTGCTCCATGATCCCTGTACAATCAGGCGTCCGGTGGCCCGGAACACCAGGCGGGACAGCTCGGCGCAGACCAGTTGCTTAGGGTCGCGGTGCAGCGACAGCAAATGGGTTGACGTGGCCAGCATCAACTCCATCTGCTCTTTGGTTGAGTGCTGCGGCCAGCTGGCAAAGTCGAGCGGGGCGGTGATCAGGGGATTGCTCAGGTAGGCATCGGCATGGGCCAGCAATTCGTTCAGCGTGGTGCCTTCCTGCAGCATGGCGGCACAACGGGCCTCCAGGGCTGCCGCCGACGCACCCGCCACCGCGCGCAGTGCGTGCAGGAGCGGGTAGAGCGATAGTTCTACCCCCAGAAAAAGGGCACTTGAGTTGGTCTGTATCTCGGGACAGTTGAACACCGTGGCGTTAATCCCCTGTTGTCGGGCTTCAGCCGCAATAGTCTCCAGCCGGATCTTGGCAAATCCCTGCAGGTACGGTGTGTAGGATTGCCAGCGATACTCCCCGTTTTGCAGGATGCCGGTGCCGTGATAGCCGTAGGCGGTATAGGCCACCCGGGCGCCCGCTGCCGTGGCGCGCTGTCGCAGGGCGGTCGTACCTTCCAGCAGGTAGCGGAAGGTGTCGGCGGTCACCTCGTTGAAGCTGGCGTCGCAGAGTTGCCCCACACCACTTTCCCAAAAGGGTGATGAGGCCAGATACTTGTCGCCGGTCCCTTTAAATACCCGGTTTAAAAGCGGCATGAAGAAACGGGCGCGGGGAATGCCGCCAGCCATGGTGTGGGCAAACAGGATGTTGGCACCGGCCGGAATGCGGCGTTCCAACTCGGCGGCCAGGGTGGCCATGTGGGCGGTAAAGCGCGTCTTACCCGCCACCTGGGCCTTGGCAAGGAAATCGGCCGGGAAGGTGACCTGCTGCCAGTCGTCAGGTTTGGCCTTTTTGAGCTGTTCGCTGATGGATGGCTGGCCATCGGGAGTTTCCAGATCAAAGCCGGCCTCCAGCGGGATATTGATGATGGTCCCCCCCAGCAGGGTTTCAGCCTCGGTCAGCTCGTCGACGGTCAAGGGGCGCAACGTGCCGTCGCTGTCGCGGCGGCCTACGGTGGTGCCCAGGATGGTCATGCCGAGCCGCCTGGCCTCTTCCACCAGGCCATTGGCATAGCCCCGGCCGAACAGTTCACCGAACAGCACCAGGATATCTCCGGGTTTGTAACCGGGTACGGGCGGTAGGGTGGCCATTGAATGGTAACTGGGCATGGAATCCTCCAACAAATCGATTTCGAGTCTGACCGGTAAGATAGTTTATGTAGCATGAAGAGGTGGGCGTTGGGAACAGAAAACAGGGACCGGCCGATCGGATGATGACACCCCGCCCGCTACGTGCTAGTCTCCATCGCCAAGGGGGGGAGGATGCCATGCGTGATGATCTGATCCTGTTGGGACACGGCAGCGGTGGTCGCATGAGCCATCAGTTGCTGGACGATCTGATTGTGCCGGTCATCTCCGGTCTGGGGGCACGGGAACAGAACGACGCCGCCCTGCTGGAGGCCGGCGACACGCGTCTTGCCTTCACCACAGACGGGTACGTGGTGGACCCGCCGATCTTTCCCGGTGGTAGCATCGGTTCCCTGGCGGTACATGGCACGGTTAACGATCTGGCCATGATGGGGGCGCGTCCTCTCTGGCTGGCCTGCAGCCTGATCATCGAGGAGGGGTTTCGTCGGGAGGAACTGGCCGCCATCCTGGCCGACCTGCGTCGGGCCGCCGATCAGAGTGGTGTGCAGGTGGTGACCGGTGACACCAAGGTGGTGCCCCGCGGCAAGGCGGATCGGCTCTATATTACGACCAGCGGTGTGGGGGTGCTGGAGCACGATCTGGCCATCCACGGGGCAAACGCGCAGATCGGCGACCGGATTATCCTGTCGGGCAGTGTCGGTGATCACGGCATGGCGGTGATGGCGGCTCGGGAACAGTTGGATGCCGGTGGGGTGGTAAGTGATTCTGCCCCGTTATGGGGGATGGTCGAATCAGTGATGGAGGCCGTCGGCGTCGGGTTGCATGTGCTGCGGGACCCGACCAGGGGGGGGGTCGCCACCACCTTGAAGGAGATCGCCCGACAATCGGGGGTGACCCTGACCATTGACGAGGCGGCCATCCCGATCAAGCCCCAGGTAAAGGGGCTGTGTGGTATTTTGGGGCTTGACCCGCTGTATGTCGCTAACGAGGGCAAGCTGTTGGCCTTTGTCGCCCCTGATCGGGCCGATGAGGCGCTGGCCGCGCTGCGGCGGCAGCCGCTGGGAAGCGATGCTGCCATTATTGGCACCGTGG
Source organism: Deltaproteobacteria bacterium (assembly GCA_021782545.1). Classification (GTDB taxonomy): domain Bacteria; phylum Desulfobacterota; class Desulfuromonadia; order Geobacterales; family Pseudopelobacteraceae; genus Trichlorobacter. The sequence continues at coordinate 18,969 of JAJXUW010000001.1, forward strand.
AACAGGGGGGAGCGGGACGGGTACGGCTGCAGACCACGGTCGGCGGCATGCGGATTGTCGATATGCTGGCGGGGGAGCAGTTGCCGCGCATCTGTTAGGAGTAATGAGCGTGCAGGGAACCATGTTGTCTGCTCGTGGAGTTGGAGCAGAGGTGGGTCATGGCCAAGGATAAGATACCGGTAACGCCGGCAGTGCGGGCCTTGCGGGCCGCCGGCGTCACCTTCAGCGATCATCTCTATGCCTATGAGGACAAGGGCGGCACTGCGGTCTCGTCGCGGGAGTTGGGGGTGGATGAGCATGCCGTCATCAAGACCCTGGTGATGGAGGATGACCGTGGACAGCCGCTGATCGTGCTGATGCACGGCGACCGGCAGGTCTCCACCAAAGAGTTGGCCCGGTTGATCGGCGCACGGTCGGTTGAACCTTGCCGGCCTGAGGTGGCGCAGAAACAGAGCGGCTATCTGGTCGGCGGCACGTCACCCTTTGGCACCAGGCATCAGATGCCGGTCTATATCGAGGATACCATCCTGACGCTGCCGAAAATTTTCATCAACGGCGGTAAACGCGGCTACCTGGTGGGGTTAGCACCGGCAGACCTGCAGCGCGTCTTGCAGCCGATCCCGGTGTCGGTCGGTCACTGAAAGGGGAAGGAGAGAAAACGTTCATGCCTTCAATCACGCTTGACAAGGAGCTGGTGCTGCAGTTGCGGCGGGTGCTCGACGCGGTGGAGCAGATCCTGCCTAAGCCGGTGCCATCCATTGACTGGTCGAATACCCATGCGGCAAATTGGCGCCGACGCGGTAACGGCGGTTATCTCGATCCGGTGTCCGAGATCGAGGCGCTGCACCTTGAGGATCTGCTGGGGATTGATCAGCAAAAAGGGGTGGTTGAACAGAACACGCGTCAGTTTCTGAGCGGGGCTCCGGCCAATAATGTGCTTCTGTGGGGGACGCGCGGCACCGGCAAGTCGTCGTTGGTGCGGGCGCTTTTGCACCGCTACGCCGCGCAGGGGCTGCGGGTGATTCAAGTTGACAAGGACGACCTGGTCCATCTGCCGGTTATCGTGGATCAGATCAAGTTTAAGCCGTACCGGTTTATCCTGTTTTCCGATGATGTCTCGTTCGAGGTGGGAGAATCGAGCTACAAGATGCTTAAAAGCGCCCTGGACGGTTCGGTGTACGCCCCGCCGGAGAACGTGCTGATCTATATCACCTCAAATCGTCGGCACCTTTTGCCGGAGTATGAGACCGACAACCTGGGGGCGATGATGGTCAATAACGAGCTCCATCATGGTGAGGCCGTTGAGGAGAAGATATCGCTTTCCGGCCGCTTCGGGCTCTGGGTCGGTTTTCATCCCTTCAGCCAGGATCAGTTTCTGGAGGTAACCCGGCAGTGGGTGGAACGGATCGCGGCACGGCACGGCCTGAAGGGCTGCTGGAGCGACGAGACCCGGCAGGCCGCCATCCTGTGGTGCCGTCAGAAAGGGGACAACAGCGGCCGCATTGCGCTGCAGTTTGCCAACCACTGGGTGGGCAGCCGTCTGTTGGATACAACGTCACGATAGGCTGATGGCGATCAGCACGACCAAGGTCAGGAAGGTGTAGAGAATATACAGGTGCAGGTGGCCGTGTTGGAGTCTGCGCAGGGTGGAAAATTTGCCGTTTGCCCACGTTAGAAACGGCAGATAAAGGTTTTCGAGCACGGTTTCAGGTACATGGCTGGCAAAGTCAGCCCGCTTCGGGAAAAAGCTGTGCAGTCTGGGCCGGTGGGCTTGCGGACGAAGAACGCCGGCAAAAAACGCCACCAGCATGTCGGCAAAGGAGGAGGCCGTGTACTGTATCCTGGCGGTCGGTGCCTGATAGCCGCAGCCCCAGGTGGAAACGCTGACCGTCTGATTACCCCGCTGGCGCAATCGTGACCAGCCCCAGCCCAGAAGGGTCGTTGCCAGGACAAGCATGGCCGATACGGTCAGCCAGCCGAATGACGCCAGCTCCGTCAGATGGGGCAGGGCATCACCGTGCGGGAGGCAGGCCGCAACGGCGGTATCCAGCAGAGGTGCCACGCTGATCGGCGCAAGGCCGATAACCAGGCAGAGCAGCGCCAGCCCCCCCATGGGCAGCCGCATCAGCCACCCCGGTTCGTGGCCCTGCCTGGCCTCCGGCGTCCGGGGCTCTCCAAGAAACACGACGCCTACCACCTTGACAAAGCAGGCCACCGCCAGTCCCCCGATCAATGCCAGGGCCGGTGCTGCCAGTGCGTTGACAATGGCCGCGCCGCCGTTGTGGTGCACCACTCCGTTGAAAAAACCGAGATAGAGCAACCATTCACTGACAAAACCGTTTAGGGGTGGCAGCCCGCAGATGGCCAGCGAGGCCACCAGAAAGAGCGCCGCGGTGACCGGCATCCGTTTGGCAAGCCCCCCCATCCGGTCCATTTCACGGGTGCCTGTGCCGTGGATGACCGCCCCTGCGCCGAGGAAGAGCAGCGATTTGAACAGCCCATGGTTGATCAGGTGCAATAACGCCCCGGCCATCCCCAGCAGCGTAAGCGTGGTGGAGCCTGTGGCCATGCCGATTACCGCAACGCCGATTCCCATGACGATGATGCCGATATTTTCGATGCTGTGGTAGGCCAGAAGCCGTTTTATGTCATGTTGCCCCAGGGCGAACACGACACCCAGGATGCCGGATGCCATGCCGAGGGTAAGCAGCAGCCCTCCCCACCAGAGCGGTATGGCGGTAAAGAAGGAGAGGGTGCGGATGATGCCATAGATGCCGATCTTGAGGATCACGCCGGACATGATGGCAGAGATATGGCTGGGGGCGTTGGCATGGGCGGCGGGCAGCCAGACGTGCAAAGGCATAAGCCCGGCCTTAAAGCCGAAACCGAAGATCAATAGCAGGTAGCAGGCGGTTGCAAGCGGTGCGGTAGCCGCCAGTGAGCCAGGCGCCGGAAAGATGAAACTGCCGGACAGGGTCTTCAGGATGGCAAACAGGGCAAACAGGGCCAGCGTGCCGATATGGGTGCAGATCAGATAGGTCATGCCGGCATCCCGAACCGCCGGGAGATGGTCGTCAGTAGTCAGGACGAAATAGGCTGACAGGGCCATGATTTCCCATGCCAGCAGGAAGAGGCCGGCGCAGCGCGCCATAACCACCCCCAGCAACGCTGCCACCAGCAGGCCGAAGAAACGGGTTGTCTTGCGGAAGGTTTGGGGATCGGTAGTGGCAGGTCGGTAATCGAGGACATAGATGCTGCAACAGGCGGCGACGAGCAGGATCGGCACGGTGAGCAGGGCGCTTAACGGATCGAGGCCGAAGGAAGGGGGCCCGAAGGGGAAAGGCCAGTCTATGGTAAAGAGCGCCGACCGGCCATCGGCGAGAGTCAGGCCGGCGGCTGTCAGCCCTACGGCGGCGGCAGTGAGCATGATGATTGCCGCCATGCGTTGGGCGGTGGCCGGCCTGAGGCGGGTGGCCCATGTTGGCAGGCCTGAGGCGGCCGCAAGCACGGTTGCCGCCACCAGCAACTGGGTCGGGAGTACGGCCGCCGTGTCAGAGGTCATGGAGAGACGCCTCCGATATCCTGTTCAATGGCGTGGACAGTGGTGAGAATCCTCTCGGGGTTGCATGTCGTACCCAGGATTGTTCTCAGGCGGGGGTCTCGTAGGCAGAAGGCGAGTTTTGAGAGCAGGTGCAGGTGCATCCTGATGGTGGGGGTTATGATGGTGAACAGGATCTGCACCGGCTTGCCATCCAGCGCGCCGAAGTCGACCGGCTGCGCGAGATAGCTGAGTGATATCTTGGGCATCGGTAACTGCACCAGAATCGGGTTGCGCACATGGGGGATGGCGATGCCGTCACCAACGGCGGTAGTCCCCATGGCCTCGCGGGCGAGCAGGACCTGCAGAACAAAATCCGGGTCAAGTTCGGGCGGCAGGTCGAGTTGCGCCACCACGGCGCGCAATACCGCCTCCTTGTCGGCGCCGGTCACGTTGCAATGGATACCGCCCGCCTCAAGGGCTTGGCTGACGGTTGGCAGCGGCCGCTCGTCCACCGTTGGCAGTTTGTAGAGGGCCGGGTTGACCTTGATGCCCCGATTCGTGGCCCATTCCAGCAGATCGACGGGGTTGATGCGGTATTCTCCCTGGATCTTTGCCGCCGGCAGATGGTCTTTCTTGATCCAGCGCACCATGGTCTTTTCATCAACGAGCAGGGCCTGAGCGGCCTCGGCGATCTCAAGCAGCATGATCGATTATCCTTTGGAAATGCCCGGCATTTCATCAAGGCCGAGCTGCAGGCAGAGCGCCTTTCCCACTTGGTTCATCAGGGCTTTGGTGAGGAGTCCCAGCCGTTCCCCCACCACGTTGGTCTTGTCGATGGTGATCAGGATGTGCGAGCTTACCTTGGCATCCTGTGACAGGCCACTCCCTGCGGACGGCAGCAGGGTCTCGAAATCATAGATTTTTTCCAGTCCGTCATACCGTACCGGGATAATCGTGACCACCGGTGAGAATTCGTTGGCGATGTTGTTGCTGACCACCAGGCAGGGGCAAATCTCGGGTGTCGTGCCGTCGGCATGGGGGAGTCTGACCGGATAGATGCCGCCACGTTTAAACATCCCGTTTCTCCGTCACCGTGCTTTCAAACTTCTTGAGTACGTCTTTGGTTTCCTGAGCCCTGGCGCTGTATCCCTCGATCAGCCCCTTGTAGGCCTTCTTCTTTATTTCCACAAGTTTTTCCCGTGCGGCCTCTTCCAGGAATTGGCTCAGTCCCCGCTGTCCGAAAAGTGCCTTGATGTCATCGACAATAGGGGTAGGCAGGGTGATGTTGAGTCGTGTCGTGGGCATCGGACGCCTCTCCTTGTTGTACGTCATTGCATCTGTAGTGTGGTGCATAATTTTATTGACGTGCTTTCTTTTGTACCATATCTTTTCTGTATGTGTCATATTTTTTTAAAACACATATTTTTTTGTGGCGATCAAACAGGCGGTCGCTGCCGTGGTGCAACGCTTAGGCGTCGGTTTCCAGTGTGGTAGCGCCCTTGAACCTCTCCGTTGATCCAACAGCCTGCCTTTTGATCTCCGTCTGGCTGCTCGCGTTGTCAGGTCTGCCGGGACTCGTTTTGCGAGGCCATCCCGTTGCCGGGCAGCGGATTGCTGCCGTGCTGGTGCTCGTCGCATCGTCTATCGGGTGGTATGCGCTCTTCTGCCTGCTGGGTGGAACGCTCGGCGGCATATATCAGCTGGACTGGCCGATGCCGTTTGGGCCGGCCCTGTTTGCGGTGGATCCGCTTTCCGCCCTCTTCCTGTTTCCGCTCTTTCTGGTGAGCGGCTGCGTCGCCCTGTATTCGCTCTCCTATTGGCCTGCGGCCGAAAGGAGTGATAGTGCAAGGCTCACCCTGTTTGTCGGGGTGTTCACTGCCGCCATGGTCCTGGTGCTGCTTGTCCGTAACGGCGTCCTGTTTCTCATGGCCTGGGAACTGATGGCGCTGGCGGCCTATTTTCTGCTGACGACCGAGCAGCACAACCGTGAGGCACAGAAAGCCGGCACCATTTACCTGTTGGCTACGCACTCCGGCACGATGGCCCTTTTCGCTCTGTTTTCCCTGCTGCATCGGGTGACGGGGTCATTTCTGCTGCCCGCTCCCCACTCACTGTCAACGTCGGTCACGCTCGAGGCCGTCATACTGGTCACCGCCCTGATCGGTTTCGGTGGCAAGGCTGGCCTGATGCCACTGCATTTCTGGCTACCCGGTGCCCATGCCAACGCCCCCAGCCATGTATCGGCGATGATGTCCGGGCTGATGCTCAAGATGGGGGTATATGGCATTCTGCGTACGGTTTTGCTCTTTGTCGACCTGCCGGGCTGGTTCGGCTGGTTGCTGCTGGTGCTGGGGGGATGGTCGGCGCTAAACGGCATCGCCCTAGCGGCAGGTCAGCGGGACTTGAAGCGGTTGCTCGCCTGCAGCAGTATCGAGAACATCGGCATCATCTTCATCGGTATCGGCATGGCCCTGGTTGGTCTGCAGACCGGGGCGCAGGTACTGTTCATCTGCGGATTTTTCGGTGCCTTTCTGCATATCGTCAACCATGGGCTGTTCAAGTCGGTGCTGTTTCTGGGCAGCGGTGTGGTGCTGCACAGCAGCGGCACCCGCGAGATGGACCGGATGGGGGGGCTTGCCAAACGGATGCCGGTCACTGCGGCGCTCTTTCTGGTGGCCTCGCTGGCCATCTGCGGGTTGCCACCCTTAAACGGCTTTGTTGGCGAACTGTTTTTGTATCTTGGTGCGCTGTATGATGGCATTGCCAGCCCACTGCCGGTGCTTGCCCTGGTGGCCCCGCTCTTGGCGTTGGTGGGGGGAATGGCCGCGATCACCTTTGTGAAGGCCTACGGCACCATCTTCCTCGGCACGGCCCGCAGTACCGTTGCAGAACACCGCCACGCTGCGGATGGCCCCATGGTCGGCCCGATGTTGCTGTTGGCCGTCTGCTGTCTGGCTATCGGCCTGGCTCCTTTGCTGCTGGTGCGGATGGTTGCGCCGGTGGTCCGGTTCTACAGCGGCGCTGACGTCAATCTGGCCGATCTGGGCGGATTGCAGATACCGCTCATGCCGCTTACGGCCCTGAACCTCCTGCTGCTTGCCTTGATTGTGGTGCTGGCCGTCTGCTACCGTCTGAGATTGCACGGCCTCCCCAAGGCCGCGTCCGCCACGTGGGGATGTGCCTACCAGGCCCCTTCTCCCCGCATCCAGTACACCGGTACCTCGTTTAGCGAGATGATGGTCAATCTGGTCGGGTACGTTGCCGCACCGCAACGGCTGAAGCCGGTGCTTGCGGGCTTCTTCCCCGCCCGCACCGCTACGTTCAGTTACCGGCCCGTCGAGTTGTTGCTAGACCGGGTCCTGACGCCGCTCTTCTCTTGGATCGGCCTGGCCTTTTCCTATATGCGGCGATTACAGCATGGACAGTTGCATATCTACGTGCTGTATGTCTTTGCCACCCTGTTCGTGCTGATGATCTGGGCACACTGAGGCCAGCGTCCGACCACGAAGTCGCCTAAAGGATGACATCCAATGATTGACATTATCATCCACTGTACGGTTGCCCTGCTGCTCCCACCGCTTTTGCTCGGCGTGATCACCAAGACCAAGGCGGCCTTTGCCGGGCGTATTGGCGCTCCCCTTTTACAGTCGTACTACGATATCTTCAAGTTGTTTCGTAAAGGGTCGGTGTTCAGCACCACCACCACCTGGGTTTTCAGGGCCGGTCCGTTGGTGACCCTGGCCGCCACCGTAACCGCTGCCCTGCTGGTCCCGCTGGGGCGCCACAACGCACCGCTCTCCTTTGATGGCGATATGGTACTGTTTGCCTACCTGTTCGGGCTGGGCAGGTTTTTTACCACCGCTGCCGCCCTTGACACCGGTTCCAGCTTTGAGGGGATGGGGGCCGCCCGGGAGGTCACCTTCTCCTGCCTGGCCGAGCCGACCCTGTTCATCGCGTTGATTACGCTGGCCCGAATGAGCGGATCACTCAGGCTTTCCACGATTCTTACCTACCCCTCGCCCGGCCTGTGGCTTGCCACGGGCGCCAGCATGCTGCTGCTGGTGGCTGCCCTCTTTATCATCCTGTTGGCCGAGAACTGTCGGATCCCCTTTGATGATCCCACCACACACCTTGAGCTCACCATGATCCACGAGGTGATGGTGCTTGATCACAGTGGCCCGGCCTTTGGCGTCATCCTGTACAGTGCGGCCCTGAAACTGCTGGTGCTGGGCGCGGTCTTCGTCAATGTCGCCCTGCCGGTCAGTACCGGTGATTCCCTGGAGGACTGGGGGCTTTTCGTGGTGGCCATGCTGGCGCTGGCAGTCGGCATCGGCGTAGTGGAATCGGTGATGGCGCGGCTCAGGTTGCTGCGCATTCCGCAGCTTTTGGTGGGGGCCACGATCCTTTCGGCCTTTGGCATGCTGCTGGTACTGAGGTAGCCCATGAACTCTCTGGCCGATCAATTGCTGGTGCTGGTGATGCTGATCAATCTGATCATGCTCGGTTCGAGCCGTCTGATCTTTTCGATCAGGGCGGTCGCCGCCCAAGGGGTCATCCTGGGTATCCTGCCCGGCCTGATCCACCCTTTTTCGCTGCATCTGACAGGTATCACCGCCAGTGTCATCCTGGCCAAGGGGATCATTATCCCGTATCTGATCAGCGACGCCGTTCATAAGGCCCACATCCGGCGTGAGGTGGAGCCGTTCATCGGCTATGTGCCCACTCTTTTTTTAGGGGCTGTTTTTACGGCGCTGGCCTTTGTGTTCGCGGAGAAGCTGCCGCTCGCACCGGAGCATAAGGAGCTGCTGTTCGTTCCGGCTTCCATCGCCACCCTGCTGACCGGTTTCCTTATCCTCACCACCCGCCGTAAGGCGATATCGCAGGTCATCGGCTATCTGGTGCTCGAAAATGGCATTTTTGTGTTCGGCCTACTGCTTACCGAGGCGATGCCGTTCATGGTTGAGGCGGGGGCGCTGTTGGACCTCTTGGTGGGTATTTTTGTGATGGGGATCGTCATCAACCAGATCAGCCAGGAGTTCTCGTCCCTCGACACATCGCGCCTGCGGGCCCTCAAGGAGGAGTGACGGCATGTTGTACGCCCTGGTTTTGATTCCCCTGGTCGGAGCGCTCTTGGCCTGGGTCATTCCCGATAATCGTACACGTCCGCTTGTGCTGCCGGTAATCGCACTGGCGCATCTCGTCCTGACGCTGCTCCTGCTCTGGCATGCGCCACCACCATCGGCCAACGGTTGGATCTGGCTCGACCCGCTGGGCAAACTGGTGCTGCTCTGCATCAGCGTGCTGTTCAGCATCTGCGCCTTCTATGCCGTCGGTTATCTGGCCTATCGGCAGGAACGTTCCAACCGCGTGCTCTGCATGGGGCTTCTTGTCTGCCTGGCGGCCATGGGGTTGGTAACCGTCAGCCAACATCTGGGTCTTTTGTGGGTGGCCTTGGAAACCACCACTGTCGCCATGGCCCCGTTGATCTATTTCAACAAGAACGCCCGTTCAATCGAGGCTACCTGGAAATACCTCCTGATCTGTTCCGTCGGTATCGCCCTGGCGTTATTGGGCCTGCTCTTCCTCGCCTATTCCACGTACGTGGCCCAGCGGGATGCGACCCTCTTGCTGAGCTCGCTCATGGCCACTGCCCGGGGGCTGAACCAGGGGTGGCTGCATGCCGCGGTGATCTTCCTGCTGGTGGGCTATGGCTCCAAGATGGGACTGGCGCCGTTGCACACCTGGAAGCCGGATGCCTACGGCGAAGCCCCCGGCATGGTGGGGGCGATGCTGGCTGGCGGTTTGGTTAACTGCGCCTTTCTGGCCATCCTGCGGGTCTATCAGGTCTGCCTGGCCTCCGGCAGCAGTGAACTGCTCTTTTTTCAGCGGGCCCTGGTGGGGATGGGGCTGCTCTCCATGGCCTTTGCTGCGGTTTTTATGGCCAAACAGGCCGATTTCAAGCGGATGCTGGCCTATTCCAGTGTGGAACACGTGGGGATTCTCGCCATCGGCCTGGGGCTTGGCAAGGGCGCCCTGTTCGGCGCCTTGTTCCATCTGCTGAATAACGGGCTTACCAAGGGGGTGCTGTTCCTGGCCTCCGGCAATATCCATCGTTCGTATGGCGCCAAGACCACCGATATCGTGAAAGGCGCCATGACCCGTCTGCCCTGGTCTGGCGGTCTGTTCATGGCCGGTTTTATCGCCATCACCGGGTCACCGCCGTTTGCACCGTTCATCAGCGAGTACACCATCGTCAGTAGCGCCTTTGCCGAAGGTGATTACCTGGTAGCGGGGGCCTTTCTGCTCTTTCTGGCGATCGTGTTTATCGGCATGGCGCTGACGGTCCTGCCGATGGTGATGGGGACCCCCTCGGATACCACCCCGCCGACCGGGTATCGTGACAGTGTGCTGATGGTGGGGCCGCCGTTGGTCACCATGCTGATTATCCTTGTGCTGGGCGTCTGGCCACCGGCGGCATTGCTGGGGCTTTTAAAGGAAGGGGTGGCGCTTTTGGGGGTGCAGCCATGATCGCTGCGGCGCATAGCATGTATAATGGCTCGTCGGCGCCCGTGTCAGCGATTCCCGAGCTGCCCCTCGACCGATTCCTTGAGACGATCATGGACGCCACCGGGCACGGCTGGCGAGTGATCGCCTATTTCGGGCTTCCCCGGGGTGTTGCCACCCCGTTGTACTGCCTGCTTGCCGAAGACGCAGAGGGGCGTCTGGCGGCGATGCGGACGGTCTGTGAAGGCGACTGCCTGCCGTCGCTTACGCCGGCCTGTCCCCAGCTGCATCTGTTTGAACGCGAGATCGCCGAACAGTGCGGTCTGGCCATCGAGGGCCATCCCTGGTTCAAGCCGGTCCGTTTCCACCGCTCCTGGGTCCCTGGCCGTGATGCCTGGCAGCGTCCGGCGGATGACCCCCTGACGGTGGGGGTGATGGAGTTTTTTCAGGTGGCAGGTGACGAGGTGCACGAGGTGGCAGTGGGGCCGGTCCATGCCGGTATCATTGAGCCGGGACACTTCCGCTTTCAGTGTCATGGCGAAGAGGTGTTCCACCTTGAGATATCCCTCGGGTTTCAGCACCGTGGTATCGAGCGGCGGCTCATCGGTGGGCCAGACCTGAAGACGCTGCGGCAGATGGAGGTGGTGGCAGGTGATACCACCATCGGGCATGCCCTGGCCCACTGTATGCTCATGGAGACGCTGGGGCAGGTCAAGGTGCCGCCCCGTGCCCAGGTGCTGCGGGGGATAGCCCTGGAGTTGGAGCGGCTGGCCAACCATACCGGCGATATTGGTGCCATTGCCGGTGATACGGGTTATCTGCCCACCGCATCCTTCTGCGGCCGAATCCGCGGAGACATCCTCAATATGACGGCGGTGCTGTGCGGCAGCCGATTCGGGCGTGGGGTGGTCACCCCCGGCGGGACCGTTTTTGATCTTGATGCTGCCCGCTGTGACGATCTGCTGAAACGTCTGCAGGCGGTACGCCGTGATCTGACGGATGCCGTGGAGCTGATGCGGAGTACGCCGTCGGTGATGGCCCGACTGGAAGGGACCGGGACCGTGAGCCGGGAGGTCGCGCTGGAACTTGGGTTGGTGGGTCCTGCGGCCAGGGCCAGTGGCCTCAAGCGGGATGTGCGGGTCGATCATCCCTTTGGCATCTACCGGATGACCCATCTCCCCCTTGCCACCGGCTTTCACGGTGATGTCTGCGCCAGAGCCGCGGTGCGCTGGCAGGAGGCAGAAAAATCGCTGGATTTTGTCGAGGAGCAACTGCAGCAGATACCGACCGGTGGACATCGTACCGACTCCTGTCCGCTGGCGGCGAATCAGCTGGCCGTGGCGCTGACCGAGGGGTGGCGTGGAGAGGTGTGCCACGTGGTGCTTACCGATGACCAGGGCCGTTTTGTCCGTTACAAGATCGTTGACCCCTCCTTCCATAACTGGCAGGGGTTGGCCATGGCACTGCGCGGACAGCAGATCTCCGATTTTCCGCTCTGCAACAAGAGCTTCAATCTTTCGTACTGCGGTTCCGACCTGTAGTGCGTACCCAAGGTGTGACGCCATGATCCGTGCCATTCTCTCCCGTATCAGGCAGGGCCATCGTACCATGCCGTACCCTAACGAGCCGCTTGCCATGCCGGAGCGCCTGAGGGGCTATCCCCGGCTGACCCTGGCGTCCGGCAACGAAATGAGTGGTGACTGCCCCTACGGTGCCTACGATCCTGCGGCCGGCGGCAGCCTCGACCTTGGCCGCTGTCTGTTCTGCGCCGACTGCCCGGTCGCTGCAGTCAGCTTTACCACCGACTTTCAGCTGGCGGTCTCCCGTCGGGATGAGCTGATCGTGCGTCCCGACGCTGGCCGTTACCACGCCGAGCGGCTTTCTGCCCAGTTGCTCAAACTGTTTGGCCGTTCCCTCAAGTTTCGGGAGGTGAGCGCCGGCGGGTGCAACGCCTGCGAGGCCGACACCAATGTTCTCTCCACCATCGGCTGGGATCTGGGCCGGTTCGGCATCCAGTTCGTGGCCTCTCCTCGCCATGCCGACGGCCTGTGGGTGACCGGGCCGGTTACCCACAACATGCGTCAGGCGCTTCTCGACACCTATGCGGCGATTCCGGCTCCCAAGATCGTGGTGGCCTGCGGTGCCTGTGCTATAGGCGGCGGACCGTTTCGCGGGGAACCGGAACAGTCTGACGGTATTGACGGTCTGCTTCCGGTCGATCTGTATATACCGGGCTGCCCTCCGCATCCGGCAACCATTCTGGAAGGGCTGTTACGGTTGATCGGCCGTATCTCGTAACCCCTGCCGGCGGTCCCACCAGCTGTGAACATGCCACGGCGTGCAGAAAATAGGGGTGTGCAGCGGCTTGTTCTCTGCTACACTGTCCATATGGTTTTCCGTGCAAGGAGTCGTCATGTTGCGTAAGGCACAGATTGGCGATGTAAAAGAGATCCAGAAACTCCTGACCTCCTATGCCAACAGGGGCGATATGCTTTCCCGCTCGTTGTCGGAATTGTACGAGTCCGTGCGGGATTTCTATGTCGAGGTGGCTGACGATGGCCGGATTCTTGGTGCGGCGGCCCTGCACATCGTCTGGGATGACCTGGCCGAGGTCCGTTCGGTGGCCGTGGCTGAGGCTGTCGGCCGTAAGGGGATCGGCAGCATGTTGGTGAACGCCTGTATCGACGAGGCCCGCAACCTCGGCCTGCGGCGGATCTTCTGCCTGACATACAAGCCGGCCTTCTTCGGCAAGCTCGGTTTTTTACTGGTCGATAAGTCGACATTGCCCCAGAAGGTGTGGGGCGACTGCATAAAATGCCCTAAGTTCCCTGATTGCGATGAAAATGCAATGGTCCTTGAGTTGTAGTACCATCCCTCCTGTTTGATCTTCCCGTTGTCCCCCTCGGTATACCTCCTGCTGGGAAGGGCGTTGCTTGGATACGTCTTCCCTGCCGCTTGGTATGGCACGTCACGCGTGTTTTAGCCTTCCCCGTGCTTAGTGCACCGCACAAGAGATGCACGGATCAAAGCAGCGTACCAGCCGTTCGGCCTGCAACCTGAATTCGTCAGCCGTGGCAGCGGGCAGCCTGTCAACCAGTGCAGCAAGTGAGAGCTTTAGAGCTCTCTGGTTGATGGCGGTGGGGGTGACCACTTGCGCGGCAGTACAGCGACCGTCTGCATCAAAGCGGTACTGGTGTAGCAGCAACCCGCGGGGCGCCTCACAAAGGACGGTTGCCGAACCGGAAGCGACCTGCGGGCTGACCGGTTGTTCAGGGTGCAGGCCGTTTTGCAGCAGTTCATCGATCAGGCGGCCGGCTCGCTCCACCGCCTGCAGGAGCTCTATTGTCCGTGCCAGGTTCGATCCGGCGGGTGAGGCGGCGATGAGGGCGCTACGATGGTGCCTAAAGGCCGCCTTGGCGGCTGGTTCCAGGGGGGCGTTGAGATTCAGGCGGGCCAGGGGGCCCACCAGGTACGGCCCTTTGCCTCCAAAATTGCTCACTTTGGCGGTACTGGTGCCGGTCAACTGTTCATCCAGCCAGTCGTAGGCGTCATCGGCACCAATCCGCACTCCATCGGTGGTTGCCAGATGGGTGCCGACCAGCGATGAAGCGCAGTCCACCGCGCAACCCGGCACAACCGGTAGCGGTGGCAGTGCCCCATCCAGGCCGGCAATCAGGGCGATGCTGGCCCCGGCTGCGGCGATCGCTGCCCGCAGGTCATCGGCCAGTCGTTGGAGCCGGTCCCGTGTCGGTACGGTACCCATCCCTCCCAAAAGGAGGTTGAAGGGATGGATCGCCCTGCCACCGACCTGTTCCTGAATCTGGTTTCCAAGGGCCTTGATAGCCAGGCCCTGCGTAAGCTCGTGGGGGATTTTGCGGGCCAGCCCTGCGAGGCCGCCACAGTCGAGGTAATCGGGCAGGGCCAGGCAGAAGAGATGCAGGGCGTGACTCTCGATCTGTCCTCCCTGCACGGCCAGTTGGCGAAGTAGTGCCGTTTGGGGACTTACCGTTACCCCGAGCGCCGCCTCCACCGTCTGCAGGGCCGCAACCTTGTGGATCGTGGAACAGATCGAACAGATCCGGCAGACGATAGCGGGAATTTCATCAAAGCACCGCCCAACGACCAGCGCTTCGAACAGGCGCAACGACTCGTACAGCTCAAACCGCGCCTCAATCACGCGGCCCTGGCGCTGCACCAGGCGTAGCCGGCCATGCCCTTCTACTCTGGCGATCTGATCGATATTACGCACCACTGCCATACTGCCACTCCGGGCAGAAACGCCGCAGCCGTCCGAGAACGGTTGGCGCATCAAACCCCTTTTGCCGATAGATCGTCAGGGCCTCGGTCACGTTCGCCTCGGGTACCGGCCCACGACAGCCTTCACAGGGGACGCCCAGCGAGGGACAGCGGGCGTCGCAACCGCCTGCAGTGAGGAGGCCCAGGCAGAGCATCCCCCGTTCCTGCAGCAGGCAGAGATTCTCACGCATTCGGCAGTCGCAGCATACCGGGAAACTTCGCTGCAGCGGCAGGGTGTCATGCAGCAGATCGGCCAAAAGTGCCAACAGTTCAGCCGGTTCCGGCGGACAACCGTGCACGGTGGCGTCTACCGTAACCACAGTGGATACTGGACGTGGGACACCGTCGGCCGGTATCGGCTGATTGCCATAGACCTGCCGCCGCAATCGGGACCGCGGCCTGTCGTTACCCATTGCCGCCACACCGCCCCAGGCCGCACAGGTACCCAGCGCGATCAGTCGGCTGCTCCGCTTCCGTAGTTCCCGCAGCAAAAACGTATCGTGGCGGCTGGTACAACAGCCTTCAACCAGGGCCAGGTCATACCTGCCTGTTAGCTCAACCGGTGAGATGGCGAGGGGGAAAAATTGGCATTCGACCTGCTCCAGCAGCAAGGACAACTCGGCCTCACAGTTGAGGAGTGCGAGTTGACAGCCGGAACAGCCGGAGAGTCCGGCTATGGCCAGGCGAGGCCGTTTCATAGCGCCCCTTCGATGGCTTGCAGTGCGCTGTAGGCAAAAACCGGCCCATCAATGCAGCAGAGCAGGGTGCCGACAGCGCAGTGCCCGCATACTCCCGTACCGCACTGCATCCTGCGCTCAAGCGAGAGATGGATTCGCTCGGGCGGGATGCCCAGTGCAAGCAGGGGCGGGATCAGCGAGCGGTAGGCCGCTGATGGGCCACAGAGGGGGACCGCGGTCCGTTGCGGCACGATCTCCAGCCCTTCCAGCAGGTCGGGTAGCAGGGCCACGCTGCAGCTGGGGATGCCGGGCGGACATGCCCCGGCCCGGTCAACTGCCAGGCGGATCGACAGGTCTTTACGGGTGGCCAGGTCGGCCAGTTCATGACGGAAGAGCAGGGCATCGGGCGCCTTGGCACCGTAGAGTAGTGTAAGCGCGCCGAAACAGGAACGTCGCTGCAGCAGGGCCAGCAAAAGTGAACGCAGCGGCGCCATGCCCAGTCCGCCGGCCACCAACAGCAGATTCGTGCCGGTATACTGCTCCAGCGGGAAACCGTGACCGAACGGGCCGCGGACCGCTACGCCATCCCCCACCACCGCGCTATGCAGGGCCGTGGTGACGCGCCCGGCCTTGCGGATGCAGAGCTCGATGCTGCCGTTTACTGACGGCAGACCGCAGTATGAAATAGGGGCCTCCCCGACGCCTGCCACCGAAAGCTGCAGGAACTGGCCAGGTTGGAACCTGGCTGGTGTCGTCTGCTGCGTCGGCGACTGTTTGAGGAGTTGCAGCGTAAAAAGGGAGGTATCCCCGCTCAGCTGCCTGATGGCCTTGATACGGGCCGGTAGCGGTGTGGTCGACGTTGTCATGGTGCGCCTTTCTCCAGGCGTTCCGCGAGGGGGCGCAGGTCCAGACCGGCTGGGCATTGGACCCGGCAGCGGCCGCAGCCGACACAGGAGGGAACCCCCTGTAGCGGCCCATACCCCCGGTATTTATGACGGTAACGGTAGCGGAAACGCTGTGCGCGATCCTTTTGAAAGGAGTGGCCACCGGCCACTTCGGCGTGGCCTTTAAAGAGGCAGTTATCCCAGCGCAGCAGCCGTTCGGCCGTTCGGCCATCCAGACCACCAAACTCAAGCAGTTCAAAACAGGAACAGGTTGGGCAGGCGAGGGAACAGGCCCCACATCCCAGGCAGTGGTTGGCCAGTTCCTGCCAGTCGGGCAGGCGGGGATCGAGCTCGGTCTGAGGCGGCGGTGGCATCGCTACGCCGAAATGGTCGCGTGGTGAGGGCGGCGGTTTCGGTTCGTAATCCCGCAGTAGGTCGGCCGTAGCCTGGCAGATGGCACTACCGCGCGGTGTCTCTGGCATCAGCAGAAAGCCCGTTGCGGTCTGGTGCAGGAACAGGTCGCAGGCGGCAGGCAGCGGTGAGGGGGAGAGATGGCAGGAACAGTATGCATCGGGGCGGCATGAACTACCGATCAGGGTGAGCCGTTGCCGCCTGGCGGCGTAGATCGGGTCTGGCTGATCGCCGAAAAATTGGCGGTCCAGGTAGGCAATGGCCGCCAGGTCGCACGGATGCAGCCCAAGGAGGATCAGTCGGGTAGTGGCCTGGAGTGGTAGGTGATAGCCGTCCGCCTGCGTGTATCTGAGGACGGTGTCATTGGGGGGCAGCAGATACTTTTTAGGTGGCAGCAGGCTGCGCAGCGCCTGTAGATCAGGTATGACCCCCTGCTGCACAACATCAAAACGGACGGCGCCATCACGGCCGCGCAGCGGTGCATGCAGCTCACCGTCTGTTCCCAGGCGATCCAACCATGCCTTGATGTCGGCGTGTGGCAGCAGCAAAGACGGCATGCGAACTCCTTCGTAAAAAGTCTAGCAGGGAACCGTCCGAATGCAACGCCGCTTGCGGATGCCCCGTTTTATGGTACATGGGCATAGTGGGGAGGGACATGCCCCGACTTATACATGAGGAGGAAGTCTCGTATGAACGTACAACGTGTCATGGTGACAGCGGCCGTTCTGGCGGCAGTGATGGCAGTGGGCGGTGAATCCTTCGCCCGTGGCGGCGGTAGGGGGGGCGGCGGCATGGGGCAGATGGGTGGGGCTGGCCAAGGGATGCAGCTACGTGACGGCAGTGGTGGAAATAACCAGGTAGAAACGCAGACGCGGGAACAGGTACAGACCCAGGAACGGGTGCAGACTCAGGAACAACAGCAGCTGCGCGACGGTAGCGGGGCCGCCACCACTCCCCGCCAAGGGACCGGACAAGGTCAACAGCGCCGGCTTGGTCCGGGTGACGGCACCGGTACCGGCATCCGCCCCCAAGATGGCACCGGTTATGGAAGCCCGGCGACGAAATAGTACCGCTACGGGAGGCTAGTCCATGCTGCCGCTGCGATACCCGGATGGCTCGATAACCGTCTGGGCAAAGCCGGCGTTTGCGCAGACGGCCTGGATGGTCGCCTGCATGGCCGGTGTATGGGCGGCAGCCAATTCGTCGGCGCCGAACTCAAGCCGTGCGATGTCGCCTGTACAGCGGACGCGCACGACCCTGAACTGCAGGTCGTGCAACGCCTCTTCACAGGTCTCAACCCGGTGCAGATCATCCTCCGTTATGGCGGTATGGTGGGGAAACCGGGTCAGCAGGCAGCTTTGTGCCGGCTTGTTCCAGCTGGGCAGGCCGAGTTGTCTGCTTAAGGATCGGACCTCGTCCTTGGCAAAGCCGACTGCCTGCAAGGGGGAAGCTATGGCCAGTTCAGCGAGGGCACGCCGGCCCGGGCGGTGGGCGTGCAGATCATCAATGGTGCTGCCGTCACAGAGGGTATAACCGGAGGGGATGGCATCGCGGCACAGCATGAGCAGTCGCCGTTTGCAACGGTAACAGCGATCATCAGGATTGTGATGCAGATCGGTGAGCTCAGACCAGTCAAGCCGCAACTCAAGTTGGCGGACGCCGATTAGGGCTGCCAGATTGCGGGCCTCGGCCAGTTCTCGGCGAAACTGCATCGGGCCGGTAACGGTGATACCGACCGCCTGATCTCCCAAGGCATCATGGGCCGCCTTGAGCAGCAGGGTGGAGTCGACGCCGCCGGAAAAGGCGACCGCAATAGGTCCTGCCTGCCGCAGGTAGTAAAGAAGCTGCTGGTACCGTTCCATATCCCGTATCCCAATAAAAACGCCCCGTATGGGGCGTTTGCATCAGCCCGCCACCAGTACTCAATCGAATATGCCGGTGGAGAGGTACCGTTCGCCCGAATCCGGCAGGATGACCACAACGTGTTTGCCATGCCCGAGTTTCCGGGCGAGCTGCAGGGCTCCGGCAAGGGCCGCACCGCAGGAGATTCCCGCAAGGATTCCTTCCTTTCGGGCCAGATCACGGGCATGTTCAAAGGCCGCTTCGTTGGTGACCGCGATGACCTCATCATAGATTGAGGTGTTCAAGACCTCGGGGATGAAGCCGGCACCGATCCCTTGAATTTTGTGGGGGGCCGGTTGCCCTCCGGAAAGGACCGGCGAATCGGCCGGCTCGACAGCGGCAATCAAGATGGCGGGGTTATGCTGACGTAACACCTCACCGGCACCGGTGATGGTGCCTCCCGTACCGACGCCGGCCACAAAGCCGTCAATGGATGTACCGGCCATGTCACGAATGATCTCCGGCCCGGTGGTGCGCCTATGCACCTCGGGGTTGGCCGGGTTTTTGAATTGTTGCGGCAGCAGACAGTGCCGCTCAGCAGCGATGTCCTCGGCCCGTTGGACTGCCCCTTTCATGCCCAGATGCCCTGGGGTCAGGACCAGTTCGGCACCATAGGCAGCCAGCAGACGGCGGCGTTCCAGCGACATGGTCTCCGGCATGGTCAGGATCAGGTGATATCCCTTGACGGCGCAGACCAGTGCCAGGCCGATGCCGGTATTTCCGCTGGTCGGTTCGACGATGGTGGCCCCTGCCGTCAGCCGCCCATCTGACTCGGCCGCCTCAATCATCGCCAAGGCGATCCGGTCTTTGATGCTGCCGCCGGGGTTGCTCGATTCGAGCTTGGCGTAGATGGTTGCCATGCCAGGCGTGACTAGGCGGTTCAATCTAACCAGCCGGGTGTTCCCGATTGCAGGTAAACAGGTTTCGCAGATACGCTCCATAGTAGTCCCCAATCCTGCCGCAGCCCTTTAGATATAGTACATGAAGCGGTGATCTTGCTCCTTCTTGATGCCCATATCCTGGCCGCGCTGACAGAGGGTCTGCAGGGTCATCTTGCCGAACAGCTCCGAGAGCAGTTCATTGGCATCCTGCCAGACCGTCTGGGTGACACAGTTGCCCTCGAAGGGACACTCGTTCTTGCGGCGGCGTTTTTTCCCCTCACCAGCGCAGTCTACCATCAACACGTCCTGCTCTGTGGCCTTGATGATCTCCAGTACGGTGATCTCTTCGGGCTTTTTGGCCAGGGCATACCCGCCCTGCGGCCCCCGTTTGCTTTTCAGGATGCCGGCCTTTTTGAGGTTCTGAAAGATCTGTTCGAGATAGCGGGGGGATATCTCCTGACGGCGTGAGATGTCTTGAATCTGTGCCGGCGTGCCGTTGCAGTTGTAGGCGATATCAAAGAGCGCCCGCAGTCCGTAGCGGCTTTTGGTTGACAAACGCATGGAGTCCTCCTAGTGCGTGGATAACATTAGTGTATACAGGTAGCTATAGGATACAACAGTTGTATTGTCAAGAAAAATGGCGGCAGTATATGGGTAATTCCACAGAAACCGTATGGAGCATCATTGGATGGGATCTAGCGCTCGGGCAACGGTGACGCAACAAACCGCAGCCGCTCCGGCCGTAAGCAGGCAACGGGAACACTCCGCCAGCGTTGAACCGGTCGTGAATACGTCATCAACGAGCAGTATCCGTTTGGCCCGGATAGCGGCAGGATCGGGTACCGAGAAGGCTCCACGTAGATTTGCCGCCCGTTCTGCGGCCGAGAGCCTGGTTTGCGATACGGTGTTGCGGGAACGTCTGAGGCCCTGGCGGAGTAACGGCAGCTGCCATCTGTCGGACAACCCTTCGGCCAAAAGCAACGCCTGGTTGAAACCGCGCATCGTGAGCCGGTCGTGGTGCAGCGGTACCGGGATGAGGAGGTCGGCCTGGCAGGCGGCCGCAAAGCGGGAGAGTTGTTCAGCGATAAGCAACGCCAGTGAACGGCGCAAATGAAAACGGTTGCGGTACTTGAAGGCCTGGATCAACTCCTGACATCCGCCCTCGTAGGAAAAGGCGGCCCGTGCCTGTTCCCAGGGGGGATGCTGTTGCAGACAGGCGCCGCAGGGGTGATCGGAGACCGCCCCGGTGAACGGCCTGCCGCAGACGGTACAACAGGGGGAAGATACCTCTGCCAGGCTTGTGCGGCAGGCCTGGCAGAGGTGGATTGGTCCCGTCTGCGGGATGAAACAACGGCAGAGGTGACAACGCGGTGGCAGCGCCAGGTCAAGCAGTGCATTGCCAAGATGGCGAAGCGGGGCCGTGATTGCCTGGTGCAGGCGATCCGGAGGCCGCACGAAGGGGTGTCTCCCTAAAACCCTAGGTCGGCGTTGACCACCAGTACATGCAGGTCGGTCAGACGCGGCCTGCGGTCGATAATTGTGGTCACGCGGCAGATGCGTTCCGGCGAGTTGCAGTCGCTGCAAAAACCGGTGCTGGCGCAGGGGGTTTTGTAGTTGAGCCGTTTGGCGTTGGGGGGGGTGGCCCAGGTCTTTACCCGCTGAATCGCCTCCTGGGGGCTGCCGTCAACCAGTTTGTTGCGGCCAGCCACCACGATTACCTTGCGGGGGCCGAACTGCATGGCGCCGACACGGTTGCCGACGCCGTCAATGTTGACCAGTTCGCCACGCAGGGTCAGGGCGTTGGTTCCGCACAAAAACAGGTCGCAGGTAAGCTCTCGCCGCAAGACGTTCAGTTTCTCATCAGCAGACAGGCCTGGCATGCTATGGTTGAGGATCTCCTTGCCGTTTTCCGCCAGTTTGGCCTCAACCCCCAGCCCGGCGATGGTCATCGACCCGCCAAACCCTACAGTTTCGGCGTCGGAGGCCTCTCGCAGGATATACTGGGCCGCTTCTTCCGGCGTAGTGCAGTAAGCTGCAGTGAAACCGTTGGTCTCCAATGCCGCCACCGCCTTGCGGCATTTTTGTCCCCAACTCCAGGCGGTCAGTTCGTCGGTCATACTCATAGCGCGCTCCTTGTTTCAGGTTGTGGTAAGTGTAGTGTGAAGGTGGTGCCTTTTCCCGGTTGGCTGACGACGTCGATGGTGCCGTTATGGGCGGCCACCAGTTCTCGTACGATAGCGAGCCCCAACCCCAATCCTCCTTGTTTGCCTTTGTAAAAGCGCTCAAAGATGTGGGGCAACAATTCAGCCGGTATGCCGTGGCCGTTGTCGGCGACCTCAATTACAACGGCCTTGGCGGCTGCGGCGGCGCGCAATTCCACCTGGCCATGTTCGGGCAGCGCCCGCAACGCATTGGTCAAGAGGTTAATCACTATCTGGCTTAAGCGGTCAGGGTCGGCCCAGACGGTCAGCCCTGCGGGACAGGCTACCACGATACGGGCCTGCTTGTCTTCAGCCAACCGGCCAAAGCGGGTGGCTATCCCGTCAAAAAGCGCTGTTAGTTGTACGGCCTCGCGCTGCAGATTCAAAAAACTTGCCTCGGCCTTGGTGAGGTCGTCAACGCCATCCAGGATGGCGGTCAGGCGGGTGGCCTCCTGGTGCAGCGATTGGAGCGATTGGGGCGAGGTGGGCAGTAGACCGTCCTGCATCCCTTCCAGTTCCCCGCGAAGCACCATCAGCGGGGTACGCAGTTCATGGGCGGCGTTGGAAACCAGTTGTCGTCGCAGCTTTTCGTGCTTTTCAAGCGAGTCGGCCATCCGGTTGAAGGCTGCCGCCAGTCGGCCGATCTCGTCGGCGGTGGCGATCTGTACCCGTTGTCCCAGGTCGCCGTCTGCAATCTTTTCAGCCGCTGCCGTCAGTTGCCGCAGCGGGTTGGCGAGGCGACGTGCGAAAAAAGCGCCCAGGCCCAGCGAAAGCAGCCCCAGGGCCAGTACCGACCCGATTAAAAAACGGTTGGCTGCCTGCAGGAAACGTTGTTCTTCGAGCGGACGCAACAGGCGCGCCTCCAGCCAGCCCTGTTCCTGATTGTGAAAGGTGACGGCGTAGGTGGTAAACGGCCCCTTGGGCCGGGCACCGTACCCATAGCCGGTATCGATCAGTATCCGTCGCTTGGTCAGCAGTGGCAGTTTTTGCAAGGCCCGATCCGTATCGAGCAGCAGATTCCCCTCTGGATCGAACAGTCTGGTCTCGATACCGCTTTGGAGGGCCCGGACCAGTTCTGTGGTCACGGCACTGCGTTGCAACCAGCGGGGCTGCGCAAGGGCGGTCTCGAGAGAGGTCAGGACCTGGAAGACCCGCTCCTGATCACGGGCGGCAATGTGCCTCTTGAAATCCCTGATCATCAGGTCGCGCAAGACAAAGGCAGAAGCGAGCGCCACCAGGCAGACCAGCAGCATCAACACCAAGAGCTTGCGTTGCAGGTTAAAGCGCATCGCGTACTCCGCAAAACTGGTAGCCGATCCCATAGATGGTCTTGAGGTATTCGGGGGTGCGACTGTCCCGCTCGATCTTTTGACGCAGGTTTTTGATATGGGCATCGATACTGCGTTCGTAGCCCTCAAACTGGTAGCCGAGCGCACGCGATACCAGTTCGTCTCGGGTGAAGGTGCGCCCGGGAGCACCCGCCATGGTCAGCAGCAGCTTGAATTCGGACGGGGTGATCGCCACCGGCTGACCGTCCTTGGTGACGGCATGTCGCCTGGTGTCCAGCACCAAGGCACCTTGGTTGAAGCTTAAGGGGTTCGCGGCTCCTTCGGGGGCATCATATCGTCTGAGTACCGCCTTGACACGGTAGACCAGTTCACGTGGTGAGACAGGCTTGACGACATAGTCGTCGGCCCCCAGGGCAAAGCCGGCAATTCGTTCTTCTTCCGACGACTTGGCGGTCAGCATGATTACCGGGATATCGTCGAGTTCCTTGATCTCCTGGCAGATCTCCTCGCCGCTGGTATCCGGCAGGCCCAGGTCGAGAATCACGGCGAGGGGCAACTCCCGCGTAAAGGCGGTGCGGGCGGCGACGCCACTGTCGGCGTGCACCACGCGGAAATCGGCCCCTTCAAGGTAGGCCTTGATGATCCGTGCGATCTTCAGGTCGTCTTCGACTATCAGGATCGGTCGTTGCATGACGGTAGTTATAAACGGAAAGGGGTGGGTTCGCAACCCACCCCTTTCGGTGTTACCTGCAGAGGGCTCTGCAATTACTTGGCAGGAGCCGGTGCCGGCGGCATCGGCATTGATCCCATGCCGGCGCCCATGCCCATGTTGCACATCTTGCCGCCCATCATTCCTTTGCCGCCCATCTTGCCCATCGGCAGACCCGACTTTACGCGGGCATCGTACATCTTTTGACGGAGTTGCAGCATCTCGCCTTGCAGCTTGGCGATTTTTGCGGTGTCAGGCTTGTCCTTGATGTACTCCTGCTGCATCTCGATATGCTTCTTGTGCATCTCTTCACGAATCGGCAGGGTGTCGGCAATGAACTTCTTGTACTGTGCAGCGTACGGCCCTTGTGCATAGGCCGGTCCCATCATCTGGCCACCCATGCCGGCGCCGGGGCCCATCGCCATGCCGCCAGCGGCAAATACCGAACCTGCAGTGGCAAGGGCGGCAACTACGGTCAGTGTCGCGATACTCAGTTTCATGATGCATTCCTCCTCGTTTGGTGGTGTTGTGGAATTGTTGGTACCACAATCATCTCTTTTGATGGTTACACCGTACCAAACCATTCGGTAGTAGTAATGAAGGCTTTGTGAAGGATTATGAAGATTGCAGGACGGTCCGTACCAGGTTGGCCAGGCAGCGGATGAAGGTAGGGGAATCGTTCAGAGAGGCGATGCGCCGGAAGGTGGTGATCCCCAGTTTGCGGGCTTCTGCAGTGTATTCAATGTCGATCTCGTGCAGGGTCTCGATATGGTCCGACACAAACGAGAGCGGTACCACCAACAGTTCCGTGCAACCAGCTGCCGCCAGTTCTTTCAGTTTGCCGTCGGTGGAGGGTTCCAGCCATTTGACCGGCCCGGCCCGGGATTGGAAGGCCAGATGATGGGCGACGTTGCCGAAGCGTTCCATCACCAACCGCACCGTGGCCTGAATATGTTCAAGATAGGGGTCGCCCCCGTCGATGAACGATTGGGGCAGGGAATGGGCAGAGAACAGCAGCTGCACTTGGCTGCGGTTGGTAAAAGCGGCCAGGCCGGCTTCTATCTTTTCAGCCAGCGCCTGGATATAGAGCGGATGGTCGTAGAAGTGGGGGATACGGACCAGTTCGAGGTCGCTGCCCAGCTGGGTGATTTGACGCTGCAGATCGTTGAAGCTGGAACCGCTGGTGGCGCGAGAGTAATGGGGGTAGAGCGATAACGCCACGATTCGGGTTGCGCCGCTGGTCCGTACCTGCGCCAAGGCCTCATCCGTAAAAGGGTGCCAGTAGCGCATGGCCACTAGGCACGGTAGGCCAAGCTCCTGCGACAGAGCCGCTGCCTGGGCCTCGGTCAGCTCGCGGATCGGTGACTTGCCGCCGATCTCGCGGTATTTCTGCACCACCGCTGGTGTGCGGCGGTTGACGATCAGCCGGGCGATCAGCGGTTGCAGCCAAGCGGGGCCGAGCCTGATAATCTCCCGGTCGGCAAACAGGTTGAGCAGGAAGGGGCGCACCGCCTCCAGTGAGTCGGGGCCACCCATCTGGAGCAGCAGCACAGCGGTATCTGGCATCGATTACCCTCAGTTAAGGCCTGTTGTCAAATTACCCGTCTAAGATACCCCATAACGGGAAAAGGAATCACTCCCTTTTTTAATAAGAAGGCCTCGGGTGGCTCGTATAGTGCCGTCGGCCTCAAACAGACGAGGCCGATTGCCCTAAAAATGACATGCTGTATGCAGACCCACAAATGCGACAGTACAGGTGGCCGTCGTCAGGTAATGAACCGCACCTGCCGGCTGATATCCTCGATGGCCGGCACCTTCCTGGCATTGAAGATACGCTTGTTCTTTTCAAACAGATTGTTCCCCCTGGTGTCGATGGAGATGATCAGCGGACCGAATCCCCTGACCCGGCAGACCCACATCGCCTCCGGCATGCCGAGTTCAAGCCATTCGACCCGTTCGATCTCTTCGACCCTGCTGGCGGCCAGCACCGCGCAGCCGCCGGGGAATACGGCATGGAGCGCCTTGTAATCCCGGCAGCCCGCCTCGGTGTTGGGTCCCATCCCCCCCTTGCCGATGATCAGTTTAACCCCGGTCTGACGGATGAACTCCTGTTCGTGCACCTCCATTCGCATGCTGGTGGTGGGGCCGATGGAGACCATCCGCCAGTCATCGCCATCCCGGGCTACAATCGGTCCGGCGTGAAAGATCGCCAGCCCTCGCAGGTCAACCGGCAGCGGCCGCCCCTGATCGACCAGCCTGCGGTGCGGCATGTCGCGGCAGGTGACCAGATAGCCGTCCAGGTAGACGATATCCCCTGCCGACAGCCCTTCTAAGGCTTCGTCGCTGATCGGCGTGGTAAGTATCTTTTTCATAGCTGCGCCCCCTTATGGGAGAGGATTTCGTAGGACAGGTCGTCGTTGATCCGGAGGGTGCCGCGCCGGTGCGCCCAGCAGCCGACCGAAATGGCGACGCTGATGGTGGAGGGATGCCGTGCGGCGGTCTCGATATGGACCCCCATGACCGAATTGGTGCCCGACAGCCCTTGCGGGCCCAGGCCGATCTCGTTCAGTCCTTTTTCCAGCAACAGTTCCATGGCGGCACCACGCGGATGGGGATGGCGGGAGCCGATCGGGCGGAACAGGGCTCGTTTGGAGAGATTGGCCGCCACGTCGATGGAACCGCCGATGCCGATGCCGACCAGAAGCGGCGGGCAGGCGTTGACGCCGTAGGTGGTCATCACCTCGAACACGAACGCGACGATCCCTTCATAGCCGGCAGCGGGCATGAGGGTCTTTCCCTGTCCCGGCAGGCTGCAGCCGCCGCCGGCCATGTACACCTCGATCTCGATGCCTGAGCTGTCCGGCACGATATCCCAGTCAATCCAGGGTATCCGTTCGCCGGTGTTGGTGCCGGTGTTCTTCTCCTCAAAGATCTGCACCGCATTGTGGCGTAGCGGGGCGGTCCGGGTGGCTGTGGCGGCCGCCTCGGTCAGGATGTGCCTGACCTCTGCCAGCAAGGGAAAACGTGAGCCGGCCTTGAGATAGTACTGGATCACCCCGGTGTCCTGACAGCAGGGGCGGTTTAGCTGCGCCGCCATGGCCAGGTTGTCGAACATCGAATCGTATACCACCCTGGCCAGCGGGCTCCCCTCGGCTGCCCGCAATTCCGTGAGTTTGCCCATGATGTCATCGGGCAGGTGCTTGCCGGCGTAGTCGGTGAACCGGGCCACTATGTCCGTCATCTGCCTCACTGCCTGTTCATGATCCATGCTAGGCTCCTGCCGTTGTGGCGCTTTGTCGGCCGGCCTCGTCCCGAGCGGTCTGGCGTCCCTGCCGTGCCAACAGCAGGGTGACGATTGCGGAGAGGATCAACAGACCGGCTACGAAGTACAGGCCACCGGCAAAACTGCCGGTCTGCTGTTTGATCACACCGATCATGGTCGGTCCCACAAAGCCGCCCAGGTTGCCGATGGAGTTGATCGTGGCTATCCCCGCTGCCGCAGCCGGTCCGGACAGGAACAGGGTGGGCATTGACCAGAGCGGCGGTTTGGCGGAG
The DNA here is from genome assembly GCA_021782545.1 of Deltaproteobacteria bacterium. GTDB lineage: Bacteria > Desulfobacterota > Desulfuromonadia > Geobacterales > Pseudopelobacteraceae > Trichlorobacter. Next base: position 45,819 of record JAJXUW010000001.1, read on the forward strand.
CTGATACCGATGTTCACCAGGGTCAGGGTCAGGATGACGCCGATCAGGCCGGTTGACCAGCCGGCCAGGAACAACCCGACAGCGGCAGCCAGACAGGCGATCACCACATGCCAGGAACGTTCACCGGTGCGATCGGAGTTGCGCGACCAGAGATACATGGCCAGTACCGAGACGGTGGGGGGCACCATGTTCAGCAGACCGACCGTCATGGTGGAGACCCCCAACTGTTTGATGATCTGTGGCGCCCAGATACCGAGGGTATAGAGCCCGGCCGAGGTGCCAAAGTAGATCATGGAAAGTGCCAGCACCCGGGGATCAACCAGCCCCCGCCAGGGGGAGTGGCTGGCGATCCCGGCCTTGGCGGCCAGTTCGGCATCCATGGTCTCCACCAGCCAGCCCTTTTCATCGGTCGGCAGCCAGCTGGCCTGTGCCGGCCGGTCGGTCATGTAGAAGAAGGTGACCACCCCCATGATCACGGCCGGCAGCGCCTCCAGGATGAAGAGCCATTGCCAGCCCTGTATCCCTTGCATGCCGTGCATCTTCAGAAGCGCGGCGGAGATGGGGGAGCCGAAGGCGGTGGATATCGGCGCTGCTGCCATGAAGAGTGCGGTGACGCTGGCCCGGGAGCGGGCCGGAAACCAGTAGCTTAAATAGAGGATGATGCCGGGGAAGAAGCCTGCCTCTGCGGCCCCGAGCAGGAAGCGGAGGAGATAGAAGCTGAGGGGGCCGGTGACAAACGCCATGGCGCCGGAGATGATCCCCCAGGAGACCATGACCCGGGCGATCCAGAGCCGCGCACCTACCTTTTCAAGAACCAGGTTTGACGGCACCTCAAAGATGAAGTAGCCGAGGAAAAAGATCCCGGCGCCGAAGCCGTAGGCGGCCGGCGCAAGACCGATCTGTTTGTTCATGGTGAGTGCGGCAAAGCCGATGTTGACGCGATCGATAAAGGCAATAAAGTAGAGGATGCAGATAAACGGGATAATTCGCCAGGAGATCCGGCGCAGCGCACGGTATTCGACGGTGTTCGTCATGGTGAGGCCTCCTTTAGGGTGGTCCGACGTGTAGTTAGTGCGATGCTCGATATGGGCTCTGGCGGTGGTCCTTTTTTTCTGGCGGTTCGAGATGTTGGGCCTGATCTTGACCCGATACCAAAATAACCGTATTTTAAATGTGTATAATCACCAATTAAGTGAACATAAAGGACACATATCGTGAATAATATGCCTCTGCTTGACGACCTGCGGTTGTTCTGCCTGGTGGTGCGCAATAGGAGTTTTGTTGCCTCGGCCATGGAGCTGGGCGTTTCACCGGCCTATGTGAGCAAGCGGATTGCCGTGCTGGAGGATGCGCTGAAGGTGCGTCTGCTGCACCGGACCACCCGGCGGGTCAGTATGACCGAGGACGGCGAGACGGTGTACCGCTGGACGCAGCGGATTGTTGAGGAGGTAGAGCAGATGGCCGAGGCGGTCACCATGGCCAAGACGACGCCGCGTGGCCTGCTGCGAATCAGTACCAGCGCCGGATTCGGCCGGAAGCGGATTGCACCGGCACTCTCGGAACTGGTGCTCCGTTACCCGGATCTCCGCATTCAGCTTGAACTGTTGGCCCGGCCCGTCGATCTGATCGGCGAGGGATTTGACCTCGATATCAGGATCGGCGGCGATTCGGAACCGAACCTGATGGTGAAGAAGATCGCCGATAATGCCCGGGTTCTGTGTGCAGCGCCAGCCTATCTGGAACGGCGGGGGAGGCCCCAGCGGCTGTCAGACCTTGAACGGCACGAGTGCATTGTCATCAGGGAACGGGATCAGAGCTTCGGGGTCTGGCGGCTACGGGGGCCGGATCGGGTGGAGACCGTCCGGGTGGCGGGAGGGCTGTCGTGCAATAACGGCGAGATCGTGCACCAATGGGCTGTTGATGGCCACGGTATTGTGCTGCGTTCGCTGTGGGATGTGGCCGCTGATCTGCAGGCAGGGCGGCTGGTACGGGTGCTGCCGGGCTATCATCAACAGGCGGACATCTGCGCCGTCTATCCCCTGCGGCTGACGGAATCGGCAAAGGTCAGGGTCTGTGTTGAGTTTCTGAAGTCACGGCTCGGGAATGAGGTCGGCAGCTACGACGAAATGACATCGTAGAGAGAAACGACAGACGGGCGGGGAACTGCATCCCCGCCCGTCTGCGTTTGACCGTGAAACCGATGGCAGCCGGTTAGTAATCCATGCCGCCCATACCACCCATGCCGCCCGGCATCGGGGGCATCGGGGCTTCCTTCTTGGGCTTCTCAGCGATCATGCACTCGGTGGTCAGCATCAGGCCGGCCACGGAGGAGGCGTTCTGCAGGGCGCAGCGGGAGACCTTGGTCGGGTCGATGATGCCGGCCTCCAGCATGTCGACGTAGACGTCATCGGCGGCGTTGTAGCCGTAGGCGTCCTTGCCGCGGCGCACCTTGTCCACCACGATGGATGCGTCGATGCCTGCGTTGTCAGCGATCTGACGGATCGGGGCCTCCAGGGCGCTCTTGATGATGGTGACACCGAACTGCTGCTCGGCGCTCAGTTTAACCTTGTCCAGAGCCTTGAGGGCGCGGATGTAGGCAACGCCGCCGCCAGGGACGATCCCTTCGTCAACCGCCGCGCGGGTGGCGTGCAGGGCGTCTTCCACCCGGGCCTTCTTCTCTTTCATCTCGGTCTCGGTGGCGGCACCGACCTTGATCACGGCCACACCGCCCACCAGCTTGGCCAGGCGCTCCTGCAGCTTCTCGCGGTCGTAGTCGGAAGAGGTCTCGTCGATCTGGGCGCGGATCTGCTTAACGCGGCCCTGAATATCGGCCTCGGAACCGTCGCCGTCGATGATGGTGGTGTTGTCTTTGTCAACCACGATCCGCTTGGCGCGGCCCAGCATATCGATGGTGGTGTTCTCCAGTTTGAAGCCCATCTCTTCGGAGATCACCTTGCCGCCGGTCAGGATGGCGATATCTTCCAGCATCGCCTTGCGGCGGTCGCCGAAGCCGGGGGCCTTGACGGCGCAGACGTTCAACACGCCGCGCAGCTTGTTGACCACCAGGGTGGCCAGCGCTTCGCCTTCGATATCTTCAGCGATGATCATCAGCGGGCGGCCGGACTTGGCGGTCTGCTCCAGCACCGGCAGCATGTCCTTCATGTTGGAGATCTTCTTGTCGTAGATCAGGATGGTGGCGTTTTCAAGGGTGGCTTCCATCCGCTCGGGATCGGAGACGAAGTAGGGGGAAAGGTAGCCGCGGTCGAACTGCATCCCTTCCACGGTCTCCAGGCTGGTCTCCATCGCCTTGGCTTCCTCGACGGTGATCACGCCTTCCTTGCCGACCTTTTCCATCGCCTCGGCGATGATGTCGCCGATGGTCTTGTCGTTGTTGGCAGAGATGGTGCCGACCTGGGCGATCTCCTTGTGATCCTTGATCGGCTTGGAGATCTGCTGCAGCTCGCCGACGATCACCTCAACGGCATTGTCGATGCCGCGCTTCAGTTCCATCGGGTTGTGGCCGGCGGCCACCAGCTTGGCGCCCTGGCGGTAGATGGCCTGGGCCAGCACGGTGGCAGTGGTGGTGCCGTCACCGGCAACGTCGGAGGTCTTGGAGGCGACTTCCTTCACCAGCTGTGCGCCCATGTTCTCGAACTTGTTCTCCAGCTCGATCTCCTTGGCCACGGACACGCCGTCCTTGGTGATCAGGGGAGAGCCGAAGGATTTCTCGATGATGACGTTGCGGCCCTTGGGGCCCAGGGTGACCTTGACGGCGTCGGCCAGGGCGTTGACGCCTTTCAGGATGGCGTTGCGGCCTTCCTCGTTAAAGCGGATCTCTTTTGCAGACATGCTGTATTTCCTCCGTGGGTAAATGTTTGAATTATTCAACAACCGCGAGAATATCGTCCTCACGCATCATCAGCAACTCTTCGCCATCCACCTTGATCTCGGTACCGGCGTACTTGCCGAACAGCACGGTGTCACCCACCTTTACGTCCATGGCGACGGTCTTGCCTTCGTCGGTCTTCTTACCGTTGCCGGCGGCAATGATGGTGCCTTTTTGCGGTTTTTCCTTGGCGGTGTCAGGAATGAACAGTCCACCGGCGGTCTTCTCCTCGCCGTCTAGACGCTTGACGATCAGGCGGTCATGCAGGGGTCTCAGTTTCATACGTTGCTTCTCCTTTCCTATGGGTTTGTTGTGGTTTCTGGTGGTTGGTTTGCTAGCACTCAGTTATTGTGAGTGCTAACACCTGCCGAATATAATCGGCAGGGTTCTAAAAATCAAGGGGTGTGATAAATTTTTTGTTATAGTGGGCCCACGAGGAGCGACCATGGAACAACTTTCTCTTTTAGATACTAAAGATTATGAGCTTATGAAGGCTCAGGCATCAGTGCGGGCAGCGCAGTTGACAGCTCTGATTCGGCATCACGACCATTACTACTATGAGTTGGACCGCCCCGAGATTAGTGATGCCGAATACGATGCCCTGATGAGGGAACTGCTGGAATTGGAAGAAAAATGGCCCGAACTTGCTACGCCGGATTCGCCGACGCACCGAGTGGGCGGTAGGCCGCTGAAACAGTTTACGCAGGTGTTCCACCGTCTGCCCATGCTTTCACTCGAAAACGCTTTGGATGAGTCTGAGGTTCGTGCCTTTGAACAGCGGATTCGTAGTCAATTGGCTCTGCCGGAAGAGGTGAAAATCTCGTATCAGTGCGAGCCAAAGATGGATGGCTTGGCGATAGAACTGGTCTATCGTAATGGTTTGCTGGAACAGGCTTCTACTCGTGGAAACGGTGTGGTGGGGGAAGAGGTGACCGCCAATATCCGTACCATCCGTAATGTGCCGCTACGTCTGACAGGTACGTCAGTGCCCACCCTGCTGGAGGTGCGCGGAGAAGTCTATCTGCCGCTGGCCGCCTTTCAGCGTCTGAATGCCCAGCGCGAGGAGGAGGGGGAACCGGCCTTTGCCAACCCGCGCAACGCCGCGGCCGGTTCCATCCGTCAGTTGGACCCGAAGGTGGCGGCTCGCCGTCCCCTGGCCATGGTCTGCTATGGTGTCGGCCTGCTTGAAGGGGCAACAATCCAGACACCGTGCCAGAGTGGACTCATGGCCCAACTCGCCGCCTGGGGGCTGCCGGTCAGCGACCGACAGCGCCGGGTGGCAGGAATCGAACAGGCGCGACAGTACTACCGCGACCTGCTGGCGGAGCGGGACAGCCTGCCGTACGAGATCGACGGGGCGGTACTGAAGGTGGACGAGCTGCAACTGCAGCAGGAACTGGGGGAAAAGAGCCGTTCGCCCCGTTGGGCCGTGGCCTGCAAGTTTCCCCCCCGCCAGGCCGAGACGGTGCTTGAAGATATCGAGTTGTCGGTGGGGCGTACCGGCGTGATTACCCCGGTAGCCCTGTTGCGGCCCGTGGAACTGTCCGGGGTCACGGTCTCCCGCGCTACGCTGCATAATTGGGATGAACTGGAACGCAAGGATGTACGGATCGGCGACCGGGTGGTGGTGGAACGGGCCGGTGACGTGATCCCGGCCGTGGTCAAGGTACTGACGGACCAGCGCAGCGGCCAGGAACGGCAGGTGCCGCCCCCCTCGATCTGTCCGGTCTGTGGTGCGCCGGCGGCACGGCTGGCGGGTGAGGTGGCGGTACGGTGCCTGGGGGGGCTGGCCTGCCCACCCCAACTGGCCGAGGCGATCATCCATTTCGCCTCCCGTGATGCCATGGATATTGAGGGACTCGGCACAAAATATATCGAACAGCTGTTGAGCCTGGGGCTGGTCAAGGATGTGGCCGATCTGTATCACGTAGGTCTGGACGATTTTATGCAGTTTGAGCGGATGGGGGACCGGCTTGCCGCCAACCTGCTGAATGCCATCAACGCCAGTAAACAGAAGGAACTGGGCCGCTTCATCTTTGCCCTGGGGGTTAGGCATGTGGGGGCGCGAACCGCGCGCCTGCTGGCCGAGCGGTTCGGCAGCATCGGGCACCTGCAGGCGGCGACGTTGGAGGAACTGACCAGCATCCGCGACGTGGGACCGACGGTGGCAGCCAGCATCCGCTCCTTCTTTGACAACCCGGCCAACCAAAACGTGCTGCGCCGGTTGCTGGAGGCCGGCGTCACCCCCACCGTTGAGCAGAAGAAGGTCGGAGGCTCCTTAAGCGGTAAGACCTTTGTCTTTACCGGTACCCTGACCCGCTTGACCCGCGACGAGGCAAAAGCGCTGGTGGAGGGGGAAGGGGGCAACGTCACCGGCTCAGTCTCCAAAAAGACCGATTATCTGGTGGCGGGCAGCGAGGCGGGCAGCAAGCTGGATAAGGCGCGGGGATTAGGGGTGATTGTGCTTGACGAGGCCGCATTTATCAGTATGGTGGGGAATAGTCAGGGCGAGCAATAAGGCGGGCCGGGAGGGGCCCGGTTGATTCAGCGTATGAAAGGTAGGGTGTATGGCGCGTATCCTCCATGTCGATGATTCGTCCTTTTCACGACTGCAGATCGGCAAAGTGCTCAAGAATGCAGGTCACGAACTGCTTCAGGCCGAGAACGGTCGGGCCGGTTTGGCGGCGGTGCAAGAGCAGTCCCCTAATCTGATTATTACCGACATCCTGATGCCAGAGATGGATGGCATCGTCTTTCTCGAGGCCTTGCGCCAGTTGGGGAACCGGATACCGGTATTGGTGATCACGGCTGATGTGCAGCATGATACCAGAGAAAACTGCCTTGCCCTGGGGGCCGTTGGTCTACTCAACAAGCCTCCCCGTGATGAAGAGTTGCTGGCGGCGGTTGCCCAGGCCCTTGGTCAAGGAGGAATCTAGCCCATGGTACAGCTCTCCGACGATCTTCTGGATGCCCTGCGTGAGGTGATCAATATCGGTGTGGGCAAGGCCGCCGGCACCCTGAACGAATTACTGGGGCACCATATCGTCCTGGAGGTCCCCCAGGTGGTGGTGCTGCGCCCTGAGCAGATCGTCAACCACCTGACGCAGCGTCCTTATGACTCGATCTCGCTGGTGGTATTGCAGTTCAGCGGTCAATTCAGCGGTCTTTCCACGCTGATGTTTACCTCGGACAGCGCCTCCAAACTGGTTGACCTGCTGGTGCGGGAGGAAACGCCCCTTGACGAGCTTGATGCCATCAAGACCGGCACACTGACCGAGGTAGGCAATATCCTGCTAAATGCGGTGATGGGCTCTATGGCCAACCTGCTCGGCTCCCGTCTGAGTTACACCATTCCCACCTACCAGGAAGGGCCGTTGGCGGTACTCCTGCGGCCGATCATCCGTCCAGAAAGCGCGGCGCTGGAAATAACCACCCGTTTTACGGTGCAAAGCCGTCAGATTACGGGGGAGTTCCTGCTGCTGTTTGAGGTAGTCTCTTTTGATGCCTTTGTGGCTGTTCTCCATACCGCTCTGCTCGGTTAGGTGCCTGTGATGTCGTCCGGTTCAGATACGCACATGGAGTTGTTAGATGCCCTGCCGATGGGTATTTTGGTGCTTTCTGAAGACCTGCTGGTCCGTCAGTGGAACCGGATTCTTGCCGACTGGACCGGACTGACGCCTGAACAGGTGATCGGTCGACCGGTGGCTCAAGTGATCCCCTCTCTGGCTGAACCGCGCTACTTGGCACGGATCAACCCGGTTTTTTCGGGTGGCCCGCCGGTACTGTTTTCACCCCAGCTGCATCCCCATCTCATCCCGTGTAGCCGTGCGGATGGTGTTGCCCGTATCCAGCAGACCACGGTGACCCCGTTGCTGGTGCATGGCATGAACCACGTCCTCTTGGCGGTGCAGGATGTTACCGACCTGGTGCTGACGGCCCGCGAAAGTAGACAGTTGCACCAACAGGCCCTGGGTGATATCCAGCGCCGCGAGCAGGCTGAAGAGGCGTTACAGGCTGGAGCCCAGCGGCTGCGGGCCATTGTGGAAAATACGGTAGAAGCGATTATCGTGATCAATCAACAGGGGGTAATCGAGGAGTTCAACCCGGCTGCGGAACGGATCTTTGGCTATGGCGCCGAAGAGGTGATCGGCGCCAACGTCAGTCTGCTGATGCCGGAACCGTACCGTTCAGAGCATGACGGTTATCTGCAGCGGTACCTGGCCAGTGGCGAAAGCCACATCATCGGGGTCGGCCGGGAGGTGACCGGCCGCAGGAATGATGGCGCCACGTTCCCTATGCACCTGGCCGTCGGGAGGATGGAGTTGGGCGATCGGGTCACCTTCGTCGGGGTGTTGCATGATATTACCGCTCAGAAACAGCTTGAGGAACACCTGCGTATCCTCTCGCTCAAGGACGGCCTGACCGGCATCTACAACCGGCGCGCCTTTGACGAGGGCCTGGAAAAGGAGTGGCGCAGGGGACGACGGCAGAATGCACCGCTCTCACTCATCTTGTTGGATATCGATTTTTTCAAGCGGTATAACGACACCTATGGCCATCAGGCAGGCGATGCCTGCCTGAAGACAGTAGCCCGCAAGGTAGCGGCATCGGTCCACCGCCCCGGTGATCTGGCGGCCCGCTACGGTGGCGAAGAGTTCGTCGTGCTGCTGCCTGAGACACCGCTTGATGAGGCGCGCCAGATTGCCGAACGGATCAGGCAGGCGGTGGCCCAGCTGGCGATACCCCACAGTTCTTCCGGAGTGGCCCCGGTTATCTCCATCAGTCTCGGCGTCGCCGGGATGGTTCCTGACCGGCAGCACAACAGTGAAGCGCTGCTCCAGCATGCCGACCGCGCCCTCTATGGCGCAAAGTCCAACGGTCGCAACCGCGTTTGCGTCACTCGGCCCGGTGCGGAGGTAACGCCGTACCAGGCCGAGCCAGACGCCTCGCGTTAATTGTCGCTTTCCTCCTCTGTCTGTCCTTCCCCCCGAGCGGTACAGGTCGCCACCTTGCCCAGCATCCAGGCGATAACAGCCAATCCCAGCACCAGCGTTACCAGAAACAGCACCAGGGGCGACCACTGCACCTGGCTTGTGACCGGCACCTTGTCCAGCGAGAAATAGGGGGCAAGGGCGCCGGTGCGGACTGTGTCCCGCATGAAGGCCATCACGTAGAGCAGGGGCAGGGTCAACCCGGCAGCTAACCCCACCTGGTGCCTGAAGCCGGCCATCAGTGCGGCCAGGGCCATGAGCAACCCTATAGTCAACAGGGCCGTGGCGCTCCCGCTTCCCCCCATGAAGAGCCGCAGGACCGCCGGCTGCAGCCTCGTCAGGAACCAGACCCCCAACACGACCTGCAGCAGCGACAGCCAGGAAAAGAGTCCCATCCCCAGCCTGATACCGGCGGCAGCGGTCTCGGGATCGTCCTTCAGGGCGATCTTCGCGTAGAGGGCCGCACAGAGCCCTCCCACCGCCAGGGCACCGGTCATCATATGGAGATAACGGGGCAGCAGGGTCGGGTCGGCCAGGTTCAGCAGGGTCCCCCCGGGGGTGGTGAACCAGCGATTCCAGCCGGCCGGGGCGATCATCATGGTCATGTTGTTGCTGAAGACGAAGCCGACCAGGAGTAGGAGCGCCAGCACCGCCAGCAGGACGAACATGGCGCCGTTGCCCAGCTGCCTGAATCTGAAGTCGTAGAGGTAGAGCAGGTAGTAGGCGATGATCACCAGCGGTATAACCGCCAGCCAGAACAGCCCCATCAGGATGGTGCTGGTGTAGAACAGGTTGCCGTACAGCACGTTCAGGAACAGAAGCGGCGCCACCCCCAGGTTGACGGTGAAGGCCACCAGAAACGGCAGCGCCTTGGCCAGCTCATGGGATAACCGGCGATAGGGCTGTCCCGGCAGCAGGTGGGCAGCCAGGGCGGTGAGGGCTGTCCCCAGCAGGGCGTTCATGGCCAGCAGGTGCAGCGGAAAGGTCAGCATCAGCAGAAACTGGAACCAGCCTGACGGCACCGTGAGGGGATCGGCGGCAGGGATCAGGGTCGCGGGGTTCATTGTGCACCTCCGGTCTGTTGCGTCAGGTAGTCGGCAACGGCATCCTTTTCGGCGGCACTGCCGCCATAGTCCGGCATGGCCGGGTTTAAGGCCGACAGCTTGTCCAAGGCAGCCCTGATCTTGGCCCGCGGCCATCCTTTCAGGGCCGGTTTGATCTGGTCGAGGCCGTGGCAGGCGGTGCAGTTGTCGGCAAACAGGCCGGCCCCTTTGCCGGCAGTGGAGGGGGCTGCTGGGGCCGCTCCGGTGGCGGGCTGCGGCTGGGGATGGTTCAAGGAGAACAGGTAGCCGGCCAGGGCATCTTTGTCCGCCGGCGGTCCGGTGTAGTCAGGCATGGCCGGGTTTAAGGACGGCAGGCGGTCCAGGGCGGTCCGGATTTTTTTCTGGGGCCAGCCGCTCAAGATCGGCTTCAGGACGTCGGCGCCGTGGCAGGCGGCGCAGTTGGTGTCGAACAGCTCCTTGCCGTGGTCACCCACGGCACCGCCCGTATCGGTGAGCGGCTTGTGGTTGAGCCCGCCGGCGATGTAGGCGGCCAGTGCCTGCAGCTCGGCATCGGTGCCGGCGAAGGGGGGCATGAAGTAGCGTTTGCCGTGGATGGTGGCCAGGTAGCTGCGCAGCCCGGTGAAGCTCATGTTTCGGGTGCGGGCGATGATGTCGTTATTGAACCCGCCGATGGTGTGACAGGCGAAGCACTGGTGCAGGAACAGCTCCCGTCCGGCCTCCAGACGGTTTGCCGCCGTCACCTCCTTGTTCTGTACCCACCGGGCGTTTTGTAGAAAGCCCTCCTGATCGATCCGCGAAACCGCGCTGACCGGCAGGCCGTTTGAGTACATCACGCCGTTTATGACAAAGGGACGCCGTGCCGCCTCGCGGGTCCATTCAAAGGCGCCCAGATACCCCATGGCGGTGATCATCACCAACGCCGTCAGCACCCTGGTACGCGCCTTGGGGCTGAGGAGGATCAGGGTGATCAGCAGCCCGGCCAGGAGCGCCAAGGAGAAGGCCCCCACCGTGCCGGCCCGGGCGATGGTGGGGGAGGCGCCGTGAACCAGTCTGGCGGCCGGGGCCGGCAGCACCGCGAGGTACCACCAGCCGGCCGGCAGGGAGAGGATGAGGGAGACCAGGGCCCAGATGCCGGAATAGCGGATCATCCGGTGCCGCAGCGCCTCGTCTTCGATGAAGGTGGCGGTGAGGAAGCCGTAGCAGCCGGCCAGCATGAAGCTTATGAAGCTGCGGAAGAACAGGGCGGGCCAGAAGGTGGGGTTGAAAAACCCGGACCAGAAGCCGTGATTGCTGATCCAGTCGCCGGGGGTCAGCATGAAGTCGATGATGCCGTTGATCAGAAACAGGCTGAGCCAGGCGGCGCCGAAGTAGATCCAGCCGATGATCTGATGGTTGCGGTCATCCATCCGGCCGAAGGTGTAGAAGTAGATGAACAGAGCCACGATCTCCACCAGGAAGAAGACCCACTCTGTGGCCCAGCCAAAGACGAAGGTGTGGATCAGGAGCGAGGTGGCCGCCGGGTTGATCAGGGAGATCACGAACCAGATCGCCACCCCGGTAAGCCCCCCGAAGACCATGGTCAACAGCATGAAGAACCGGGTGTGCGTCCTGACGAACGCCATGATCGCGGCACTTTTCTCCGTAAGCGCCTTGCGTTCGGTCAGCACCAGGTAGAGACCGCCTCCCACGGCGAAGTGGGAGACAAAGACATGCACGATCGCCACCAGCGCGATCAGCAGGCCACCGCCAAAGGTTGGGACAAACCAGACCGGGTAGTTCATGCCGAGGTGCCTCCTTTGAGTGTTAGATCTCCTTTGAAAGGCGTTTCAACAGCAGCGAGTTCGTTACCACCGAGACCGATGAAAAGGCCATGGCCAGGCCAGCGTATTCGGGTTTGAGGATGATCCCCCAGCGGCTGAACAGGCCGGCTGCCACCGGGATGCCGACCACATTGTAGAACAGTGCCCAGAACAGGTTCTGCTTCACCTTAGACAGTGTGGCCCGGCCCACGGTGATGGCCCGCACCGCATCCTGCAGGTCGTCGCGAATCAGGACGATATCGCCGGTCTCCTTGGCCACGTCGGTACCGCCGCCGATGGCAATTCCCACGTCGGCAGCCGCAAGGGCGGGGGCGTCGTTGATACCGTCGCCCACCATCCCCACCCGCATCCCGTTGGCCTGATACTCTTTCACCAGATCCTGCTTGCGGCCGGGCAGTACCTGGGCCTCGAAGCTGTCCACCCCGACCTGGGCGGCCACGGTGGCAGCCACGCTGGCCATATCACCGGTGATCATCACCGTGCGCAGACCGAGCCGCTTCAGATCGGCCACCGCCTGGGGCGAGGTGGCTTTAAGGGTGTCGCTGAAGGCGGCGATCCCTACCAGGGTATGGGCCGCGGCCACGTAGATCAGCGATTTGCCCGTTGCGGCAAGCCGGGCCGCCTCGTCATCCAACTGACGGGTGGCTATCCCCTGGGCCTCTAGCAGCCGTTGGTTGCCGACCGCCAGGGGGAAACCGTTGTAGCTGCAGGTAATGCCATGCCCTTCCTGTTCGTGAAAATCGCTCACCTCACCCGGCGTGATTCCTGCTGCGGTAGCGGCGGTCACTGCGGCCTGCGCCAGAGGGTGGCTGGAGGAATGCTCGGCGGCAGCCAGACATTCCAGCAGCCGTCGATCATCCACGCCGGGTACGGTGGCCAGGTCGGTCATGGCCAGCTGGCCGCTGGTGAGGGTGCCGGTCTTGTCCAGGAACAGCACCTGCAGCCTGGCAATGGCCTCCAGGGCCGAGCCTTTTTTTACCAAGATGCCCCGGGCAAGGGCCACGCCGCTGCCGACCATGATGGCGGTGGGTGTGGCCAGGCCCATGGCGCAGGGGCAGGCGATCACCACCACCGCCACGCCGAACTTGAAGGCGGTGACGAAGGGTGCGTGCAGGAGGAGGTACCACCACCCGAAGGTGCCGAGGGACAGCAGGATAACCGCCGGCACGAACCAGGCCGAGACCGCGTCTGCAAACCGTTGGATCGGGGCCTTGTCACCCTGGGCATCGCGCACCATCCTGACGATCTGCGACAGGAGCGTTTCTTCGCCGATCCGGGTGGCACGTACCACCAGCCGGCCGTTTTTGTTGATGGTGGCGCCGGTCACGCTGTCGCCTACCTGTTTGGTCACCGGCAGCGACTCGCCGGTAACCATCGCCTCGTCGACGCTTGAGCTGCCCTCCAGCACCTCGCCGTCCACCGGTATGGTCTCGCCGGGTCGTACCGCCACCAGGTCGCCCACCCGTACCACCGAGGCCGGCACCTCTTTTTCGCCCTCAGGGGTCACCAGCCGGGCCTTGTCGGCCTGCAGATGCAGCAGTTTTTTCAGTGCCTCGCCGGCCTTGCCCCGTGCCCGTGCCTCCAGGTACTTGCCCAATCGGATGAAGGTGATCAGCCAGGCCGAGGTCTCGAAGAACACCTCGTGGTTGTCGCCCAGTAGGCCGAAGAAGGCCAGCACCGAATACCCCCAGGCCGCACTGGTACCGAGCGCCACCAGTACGTCCATGTTGCTGCTTTTGCTCTTCAGGGCCGACCAGGCCCCCCGGTAAAAGGCCAGGCCGGCGCTGAACTGGACCACGGTGGCCAGGATCAGGTTCAGCCAACCAATGCTGTGGTGGTGGTGCAGGGTCATGGTGGCCATGATCGGCAGCGAAAGCACCAGGGCACACAGGAACCAGTTGCGCTGGCTGGTCAGTTCCGCAGCTGTTGCGTCCTCGGCGGCGGTCAGCTCAAGGGGGGTGTACCCGGTGTGGTGGACGAGGGCAAAGATCTGTCCTTTGTCCAGTGTTGAGGGATCAAAACGGACAAAGCCGGTGCCGGCCGCCAGATTGACCACGGCGGTGGTGATGGCTTCGTGTGCCAGCAGTGCCTTTTCCAGGCGTGCCACGCAGGAGGCGCAGTGCAGGCCGCTCACGCCGAAGGTCAGTTCTCCCGGCGGTTCCGGGCGGATGACGCCGTATCCGAGGGACTGGACCTTTTCGCCGATGGCATCGCCGCTGATGGCCTGTTCGTCGAACTCAACGGTCAGTTGTGCCATGGCAAAGTTGACGACCGCCGTATGGACGCCGGGCAGGAGCGCTACCTCCCGTTCGATGCGGGCGGCGCAGTTGGCGCAGGACATGCCGGTGATCTGGAATGACAGGGTGCTCATGATTCGCTCCTGTAGGGGGCAAAATCACCTCGCAGCCAGTGCTGCCAGGTGATTTTGAGGGCGGCGGTAATCGGCAGCGCCAGGAGGATGCCCCAGAAACCCATCAATTCTCCCAAGGCCATCACCATGATAATGGTCAAAAGCGGATTCAGGTTCATGGACTGCTTGAATACCAACGGTTTGATCAGGTAACCCTCGACAAAGTAGATCACTGAAAAGACCCCCAGTACCTTGAGCAGTATGGCTCCGGTCCCGATGGTCAGCCAGCTGAAGATGAGCGGCGGGGCCATGGCCACGATGACGCCGATAAAGGGGAGGATCGAGGCGAAGCCGGCAAAGACCGCACAAAACAGCGGGTGCGGCACATCAAGCACCCAGAGTGAGGGGTAGGTCATCAGGGCCACGATCAGCGATACCCCGACCTGCCCGCGCAGGTACCCGCCTATACTGGTGTCCACTTCGCGGCCGATTCGCAGCACGAGGTCGCGACGATCCAGCGGGATCCAGGAATAGGAGGTCTCGATGGCCTTTTGCTTATACTCCAACATGAAAAAAACCAGGATTGGCGCCAGGACAAGGTTGAACAGGTTGAAAAAGACACTGCGTCCGATATCGTAGAACCAGGTGCTGACCTTTTCCACCAGTTTGTCGGCGTTGGCAGTGATGTTGTCTGCCAACCAGTTGATCTCCTGCGATCCGTAATGCTCCGGGATACGGTCCTGCCAGGACAACAGCAGCAGCTTCAGTTTTTGCAGGTAGGTGGGGAGATTTTGCAGAAAGTCGTCCCAGTTGATGCTCAGCTTGGGCACTAAAACGGTCATAGCGAAGGTGGTGCCAAGACCAAGGCAGACATAGAGGATGACGATGCCGTGGATACGCCGTAGACCGCGCTGCTCCATTTTGACCACCAGCGGGTCAAACAGGTAGGCCAGCACGAAGGAGAGCAGAAAGCAGGAGAGGGTATAGCGCAAGGCATACCCCAGCGTGACGGTGAGGGCGGCCAGCAGCAGCAGCGCAATCAGCCGGCCATAGCCATCGCCTTCCTGATTGGTGAAGGATTCCAGGGGAGACATAGGCCCTCCCGTCAGTTGACAGCCCGTAGGCTGGTAGTCTTGGAGAACAGGTTGTGTTCCTCCAGCCAGCTTTTTACCCGAGTGCTCAAGAGGTGGTCCTTCATCTCATCCAGCCGCGCTTCCTCCTCGGGGAAGAAGGACAGAATGTCGGCTGCATTGGCATAGGGCAGCCGGCCGGTGAGGGAATGTTCCAAAAGCCGGCGCAGGTCATCGTTGTCGTGGGAGCGGTTGAAACCGGATAACAACTGGCGTTCGGCTGCGTGATCAAAACGAGGGATTTCCAGAAAGCGGTCTTTAAGTTGGTCCAGCTCTTCCCAGACGCTTTCCTCTTGGTCGGCCTGCAGGAAAAAGATGTCGCCCGTGGCGCGGTCCAGAAAATAGATCCGGTCCGCTTCCATGTTGGTAAAGGCTGCCAGCAGCTCATCCCACAGTATGGCAACGTTATGGTGCATGTGTACTCCAGTTCTCTGTTGACAGGTCTCAGGCAGGACGGCACAATCGCCACCCATGCGGACCATTTTTCTTGCCGACGCCCATCTGCATCATCCTGATGATAGCAATTATCGCCGGTTACTCAAGTTTTTGGAAGAACTGCAAGGCGTAACAGACACGCTTTGCATCTTGGGCGACCTGTTTGATTTTCGGATCGGCCTGCCCTCGTTGGCTTTTCCTGAACACGAGCCGGTGCTCGACGCCCTTGCCCGGTTGAGCCACGGCGGAACCCGTCTGATCTACCTGGAGGGCAACCATGACTTCCATCTGGGGGACGCCTTCGCCCGGCGTATCGGTGCGGAACTCTATCGCGGGCCGGTCCCGGTCGAACTCCAGGGGAAACGGTTGTTGCTCTGCCATGGCGACCTGGCAAACCCGGCAGACTGGCGTTATCGCCTGCTCCACTTAAGTCTGCGTAACCGGGCGGCCGCCGTGGCCGGGCGGATACTGCCCGCACCGCTGGTACAGGGAATCCGGCGACGTCTGCAGAGAACCAGTCGCGGCCGCTACACCCACGATCAGTTCCGCTGGAATTACCAGCAGATCATCAGCGCCTATGGCGTAACGATCCGCAGCAAGGGGTTCGATGCGCTGGTGCTGGGGCATTTTCACCTGCCGTTCATCGAACGGCACGATCATTTCACCCTGCTGGCGCTGGGCGACTGGATCGGTCAGTTTTCGTACGGCCAGCTTCAGGACGGCGTCTTTTCCCTGGCTACCTATCGGCCTTAAAGAAGGCGTCAAGGGCCTGTTCCCCCACCTGTGAAGCCTTGATCCGCCATCGATCCCCGTTAATAACCAGTGCCACCAGGGCGATCTTCGGCCTTTCCGCTGGTGCAAAGGCGGCAAACCAGCTGTAATGCCCTTTGGGATTGTTGCCATCAATGCTGCCGGTCTTGGCGGCCACTGTGACGTTTGCCAGTAGCTGCCGGCCCTGGGAGGTCCGGAAAGCCCGCCGGGAGGTCCCTTTGGTGACGGTACCGGTCAGCATGTGGGTCAGGTTGTCGGCAACCTGGGGGGCAAGCACCCGGCGGATCTCTCGAGAGGGAGGCAGGGTCTGATCCCGGTTTCCCCTGCTGATTCGATCCACAAGGCGTGGGGTCATCATGACGCCGTTATTGGCGATGCTGGCTGTGATCATGGCCGCATGCAGCGGCGATACCTGCAGGCTGTGTTTCAACCCGGCCCCCAGCAGGCGCAGCTCCCGTTCAGTTGTCGGCGTGGGGGCCTGGCTGATGCGAACCGGCAGGCCTGGCAGCAGAGGGGTGTTGAAACCGAACCGGGTAAGGGTGGCTTTCAGCCCTGCGCTGCCCACCAGGTCGCTGGCGATCCGACCATAGACCGGATTGCATGATTTGCAGATCGCCTCGGAGACATCCATCTGATTGTTGCGTCCCCTCGGACTCGGATCCCAGCCTGATGGAGCCTCGGAAACGGGGCGGCCACGAAACGCCATGACGGTGTTGGGGGTGATTTTACCGTTTTCCAGGGCTGATGCTGCCGTTACCATCTTAAACAACGACGCCATGGGATAGAGCTGGTAGGCCGCTTCTCGAGGCCAATCCGGCATCAGGGATGAATGGCCGGCTATCGCCAGTATCCGACCGCTTGCCGGTTCCAGGGCAACGACGATACCGTAGGGGACGTGATAGGACTCCAGATAGCGTTGTATCCGCTCCTGCAGACCGGGGATGATGCTGTAGTGGAGTACGGTGCCATCGGGGGTGGTGGCCGTCAAACCGTTGCCCCGTTGCTGGGCGGCCGGCAGTAGCTCGCTCGCCATGCTGAACAGCTCTGCGCTTGAGTGGGGGTGAACGGCAGCCTTGGCTATGGCTGACTGTTCCCGCCAGCTGCCATAGGCACTGGCCCCTTCTCTAATCAGCAGCAGTGCAAGCGGGATCAGGAACAGGGCCAGCAGGAAGAACAGTATGAGGCCCTGACGGGTTTTGTTGCGAGGTGGACTGCAAATATGTTTGAGGTCGTGCATTGGCGCCCTGTTGAAGGTGATGGGTGTACTATAGGCTATCGGACGTTGGCCTGTCAATCGGCCTCGGGCCAGAATCTGCGTTTCAGTTCGTCAAGCAGGGGCGGCAGCGTGGTAGGCGTCGCGGCGCTGATCGAGATGGCCTTGTGGCGTAACTGGGCCTGTTTAACCCGAAGATAGGCAACCGTGTCACGTTTTTTGAGTGGTGCCAGCAGATCGAATTTATTAAATACTACTAACTCCGGAATAGTGTCCAGTTCAAGTTCTTTAAGGATGGCATGCACCTGTCGGATATGTTCCTCAAAACGGGGGCTGGAGATATCCACCAGGTGCAGCAGCAGATCGGCGTCCCGCAGTTCCTCGAGGGTGGCCTTGAAGGCGCCCAGCAGCGATTTCGGCAGGCTGCGGATGAAACCGACGGTGTCGGTGATGATGACCTCTCGCTCCCGGGGCAGGCGCAGACGGCGGCTTGAGGTGTCCAGAGTGGCGAACAGCAGGTTTTCGGTGAATACCTCGCTCTTGGTCAGGGCGTTCAGCAGGGTGGATTTGCCGGCATTGGTATAGCCGACGATCGAAACGATCGGTACGCCGGCCTTGACCCGTCTGCTGCGGCGTTGTTCCCGGCTCCGGGACAGCTCCTGCAGTTCCCGTTCCAGGGCGGTGATCCGGTCGCGAATCCGGCGGCGGTCGGTCTCCAGCTTGGTTTCGCCGGGGCCGCGGCCGCCGATACCTCCCATGAGGCGTGACATCTGTACCCCGCGGCCGGTCAGCCGGGGCAGGAGATATTTGAGTTGCGCCAGTTCCACCTGTACCTTGCCGTCAAGCGAACTGGCACGGCGGGCGAAGATGTCCAGGATCAGCTGGCTGCGGTCCAGTACCTTGAGTTCGGTCATGGTGGAGATGGCCCGTACCTGGGCCGGGGTCAGCTCTTGATCAAAGATCAACAGGCTGGCCCCCCGTTGCAACGCCCTGATGACCACCTCTTGCAGTTTGCCTTCGCCCATCAGGGTGCGTGGGTTCAGTTTGCGCGGCAGCTGGATGAAGCTGTCCAGCACCGCTACGCCGGCGGTTCGGGCCAGTTCCTGCAGTTCAGCCAGCGAGTCCTCTACCTCGCGCCGTTCACCGTCGGCCCGTACCGAAATCAGGATCGCCTGTTCCTGCCCTGTTCGGGCCGCGGTTTCCCGCGTTGTATCCCGTTCCAGCTGCCGCTCCAGTTCAGCGAGTGTCTCGCTGCCGTAACCGTCCAGGCGGTCAAGCGGCTGAGGGCCGACCAGGGTGATGCCGGAGGGGGTTGCGGAGAGGTGGGCCACCTGGATCGTGAGACGCTGGCTGGCAGGCGGTGCGTTCACGGCGGCGATCAGATCCAGGCGTAACAGCTTCAGGTCGGTCAGGTCGTCTTCACTGAGCGGTTCGTTTTTGAGGTGGGTGTGGATCAGGCGCAGGCCGCGCAGACACTTGCGACCCAGCGGGTAGTCCTTGAGTTCGGGGATCAGTAGCTTTTTTTCGTCACCGACAATCAGGTAGTCGATGATGCCGTGACGATTGATCAGGACGCCCAGTTGGCGGCGCAGTTCCTGCGACAGTTCCATGAGCCGCTGGGCCAGTTCGCTGGAACAGCATTCGCCGGGCGGAATCCGGCGGCGGTAGAGCCGTTCCAGTGCGTTGATCTGGCTCTGCCGCAGGCCTGCAAGGTTGCCGTGGAGATCGTGAATGGCAAGGCTCCGTTAGATGCCGGTGACGTTGTAGCCGGCGTCCACGTAGTGAATCTCGCCGGAGACGCCGCTGGCCAGATCGCTGCAGAGGTACAGGGCCGATTTGGCCACCTCGTCCTGGGTGATGTTGCGGTGCAACGGCGCCCGCTCCTCAACGGTATTCAGAATCTGTTTGAAATCGCCAACCCCTGAGGCTGCCAGGGTCTTGATCGGCCCGGCCGAGATGGCGTTCACCCGGATGCTGTCAGGGCCGAGACCGGCCGCCAGATACCGTACTGAGGCCTCCAGGGCCGCCTTTGCTACCCCCATCACGTTGTAGTTGGGGAATACCCTCACCGCGCCATAGTAGGTCATGGCCATGGCGCAGGCGTTGCGACCGGCCATGAGGGGGTGGGCTCCTTTCAACAGGGCGATCAGTGAATAGGCGCTGATATCGAGGGCCGTGGAAAAGCCCTGGCGGGTTGTGGAGAGGATGCTCCCCTTCAGTTCCTCCTTGTCGGCAAAGGCCACCGAGTGGATCAGGATGTCGAGGCCGCCCCAGCGTTGCTCCACCTGCTTCATCAGTGCGGCGATCTCCTCGTCGCTTGTGACGTTGCAAGGAGCCACGGCGGCTTCCAGCGATTCAGCCAGGGGGCGTACCCGCTTTTCAATCGCCTCACCGGCATAGGTGAGCATTACTTCGGCGCCCTCGGCGCGGAATAACCGCGCAATGGCCCAGGCGATGCTCTTTTCGTTGGCAACCCCCAGAATCAGCGCTTTTTTACCGGTAAGCAGTCCCATCCACTCCTCCCTCTTCTGTTGCATTGGAAATAGGCAGATTCTCTGTGGTCGTCCGCCGCACCACGTGTGCGTCGAGACGGTGCTCAAAGTCGTTTAGGTGCCCTTCAAGCTGTTCAAGCCTGGCGGCGATCCGTTCCGTGCGTCGCCAAAGCCCCACGATCAGGATCGGCAGGCTCAGCCAGACCGCACTAAGCAGCAGCCCCAACAGGACCAGCATGATCATGACGCCGCCCATCAGTTCCATCGTTACCCTCCGCAGATACTGAAAGGTAGAAAGCTATAGCATAGTAATCGCCGAATGGCAATTAGTGCACCGGCGGTGACGTGGCGTCGTGAATCGCCCCGGTCTCGCAAAATACGGTGAAAATGCCGGCTGGCTATGGTACAACTGCCGGCCATGGAACACCTGATCACGATCGATTCCCCGCTTTTTATGGCCGGAGCCGACCTTGACGAACGGCCGGCCTGGGATATGATTTTCGGCAACCATAATCCGCTGGTGCTGGAGATCGGTTGCGGTATCGGCGATTTTGCCGTGGCCTTGGCCGGCAGGAACCCGGGCTGGAACTACCTCGCACTCGATTTCTACAACAAGGGCTGTCTCAAGACCTGCCGCCGCGCTGAACGCCTTGGAGTGCAGAACATCAGGGTGATCCGGGACGAGGCCCGTTCGTTTATCAACCGCTGTCTGGCAAAAAGTTCGCTGCAGACGGTCTTCATCAATTGTCCCGACCCCTGGCCCAAACGGCGACAGCGCAAACGACGCCTCGTAAACGCTGCGTTCGTCGGGCTGCTGGCCGACTATCTGCTGCCTGGTGGGGATCTGTATTTCACCACCGACTTTGCCGACTATGGCCTGGAGGTCGCCCGGATGATGGCTGGGCAGGAGCGGTATGAAAA
Organism: Deltaproteobacteria bacterium; assembly: GCA_021782545.1. Classification (GTDB taxonomy): domain Bacteria; phylum Desulfobacterota; class Desulfuromonadia; order Geobacterales; family Pseudopelobacteraceae; genus Trichlorobacter. Next base: position 66,892 of record JAJXUW010000001.1, read on the forward strand.
CGTTCTGGCACCCGACCTGTGGCGCCACGATTTGGCCGAATATCCACGTACCAAGTATATGCTCAAATTTATGTCCGAGGGCAGCGACATCTATTTTGTGCACTACCGCCGCACTGCCGACGGTTAGGAGGGAGGGGCCATGGTTGATAACGGGGCAGATCGAGGCATCAACATCTTCAAGCCACAGACGGAGCTGATGCGGGGCGAGGTACGGGTGATCGCCCTAGTCATGGCGGCCTGGCTGGTGGCGATTGTGGGGTCGCAACTCGCTATCTGGTACCTTGAGAACAACATCATCGATTACTGGCTCTCCGAGATCGTCTTCTTCAACCTGCCGTTGCACTTCTGGCTGTCTGGCCAGTTCCTGCCACTTTGGTTCATCCTGCTGGGGGTGATCTTCAATCTCTGGATGGACCGACACGAATCGCGCAAATTTGCCGGGACCATCCGCTACCGGGCGGTGGGGCGGCGTAAGGAGGAACAGCAGCAATGACCTCCACATCCATTCAGCTGGTTCCTCTCCTGATGGTCGTCGCCCTGTTCACCCTGTTTATCGTCGGGGGGATGGGCAGCAAGATGCGGCAGACCTCCGACTACGGGTTTTCCGGCAATTACAGCGGGCGTCTGGGCAGCGGCGCCGCCATCGCCAGCAACTGGATGAGCGCCGCCAGCTTCCTGGGCCTGGCCGGGCTGTTTTATCTGAAAGGGTATTACGCCATGGCCTTTGTGATCGGCTGGACTGGCGGCTATGTGCTGCTGCTGGTTCTGCTGGCAACCCAGATCCGCCGTTTTGGCAAGTTCACCGCCCCCGATTTTGTGGGGTTCCGCTATGAATCCGAGGCGGCACGTACTGTGGCGGCCCTGATATCCATCGGTATTTCGGTGATCTACTGCGTGGCCCAGTTTCGTGGCGTGGCGCTTCTGGTTTCTTGGCTGTTCGGCATCGGGTACCAGGCCGCCGTGGTGACCGGCGGGGCGCTGGTGGTAACGTTTGTTGTGATTTCCGGGACCCTGGGGGTGGTACGCAACCAGCGTCTGCAGTATTTTGTGCTGATCGTGGCCTTCGTTTTGCCGCTCATGTTTCTTGTTAGAAAACTCGGCTATTTCTGGGTGCTTCCGCAGTTCGGCTATGGCCAGGCCATTATCGACCTGCAGAACCAGTTTGGTTTCTACTGGTCGGAGCCGTTTGCCACCATCTCGCTGTTTCACTGGCTGGCGCTTTGTTTTACCCTGATGTTCGGTACCGCCGGTCTGCCCCACGTCCTTTCCCGTTTCTACATGGCCCCCAGTATTCGCGATGCACGTTGGGGGGTGGTCTGGGGACTGTTTTTCATCTCCCTGATCTATTGGTCGGCACCGGCCTACGGCGTGTTGGGCCGTCTGTATGACGCACGGGCCGGCTTCGCGTTTAGAACGCCGGATCCGATGTCGGCAGATGCAGTGACGCTGACGGCCGCCCTGCAAGGTGGCATTCCGGTCTGGGTCGTCGGTCTGCTGGTTGCGGGTGGGCTTGCGGCGGCCTTTTATGCCATCTCCGGCCTGTTGCAAAGCGGCGCGGCGGCCTTTGCCTATGACCTCTACCCCCGCCTGTTTCGCTCCACGGCGGCCGATTGCGACAAGCTGGCCATGGCCAAGGGTTTTTTTCTGGTGCTGGCCGCCTTGGTTATTGCCTTGTCGTTGCGACCGGTGGGGATGATTGCAGAAATTGCCGCCGTGGCGTTTGCCTTGGCCGGCAACACCATCTTTCCCGCCTTTCTGATGGGCATCTGGTGGAGCCGCACCAATGCGGCCGGTGTGTTGTCCGGCATGCTGCTGGGAGTACTGATCAGCTTTTCCTCCCCCCTGCTGGGCGGTCTGTTTCCGGTGGTGAACACCCTGTTTCCTCTGACCTCTTCTGCCTTTTTGGGGGCGCCGCTGGTGATCGTGGTGATGATCGTGGTGTCGCTCGCCACCCGGCCGCCGTCAAGCGAGTTGGTTGGCTTTCTGACCCGTAATGTGCATGATCTCGGAGAACGCTGATGGCGTTGCTTTTGGGCAAAGGCGAAAGGTTGTCCGACTGGCGGGAGGTTGACGACTTCACCGCCAGCTATCAAGCGGCTGCCATAAAGCTGTCGGCAGCCAAACGCCCCGAGGCGGCTGCCACCGTACTCGCGGCCATTCAGGCGGACCTGGGTGTCCTGTCTGCAGAAAATCGTCAGTTTATCGAACAGACCCGACAGGTGGGGGAGCGTCTCGCCAAGGCCGCTACACAGGAACAACTGCGGAACGTGCTGGCGGATTTTTATACTGAGGCCTACCGGCATTTTCGACGTTTTGCGTCAGTCCCGGCGTTTTTTGAGGCGGCCAACGGTTTTCTCGTCTCGTTGACCAGCCTGCAGGTTGACATCCTGCGAAACGAGTCTCCCAACAGACTCCCCCCCGTAGCGCTAGTGGTACTGGGCCCCGCCGGGCGGCTTGAGTATACCCGTTTCTGCCGTGTCCAACTGGCGCTGGTTTGGGAAGGTACCGGCAAGGCGGCTGAGCAGCGCGTGATGGAGGATTTCTCCGAGCAGTTGGTTGCCTGGCTGCGCTCCTGCGGTGTTGCGCTGGATGAAGCGGTGACACCGGTTCATCCGGAGTGGCGGGGGACCCTCACGCAATGGCGCGAACGGTTGCAAGACGGTATCGCCCGGAATGATTCGGCTGAGCTGATTGAACTTTTGCGTCTCGTCGACCAGGCGGTGTTGGTCGACGACCAGGGGCTGGCCGGCCGGTTCAGGGCGTTGTGCAGCGAGCAACTGCATCGGCGGCCTGCCGTGGTGAATCTGATTGAGCGTTCCATCACACTTTCCAATGGCCTGGGGATGATGGGCGGTTTTCGCCTTGCCCGCAACGGCCCCTATCGTGGGACCTTCTCCCTCTTGAACCATGCCCTGGTGCCGCTGGCGGCCTGTATCGGGGCACTGTGTCTGTGCCACGACATCGTTGAAGACGGTACCCCCCGTCGTCTACGTGAATTGGTGCGCCACGACCGTCTGAGCATCGACCTTGCCGAACGGGCCCTGCAGGCCTGGCAGCTTTTCAGCCATTACCGCTTGACCCTTGAGCTGTCGGCCTCGGTCGGGCAGGATTGCCGCGATATCCTCAACCTCGATCCGGGAAAGCTGGACCCGCAGGAGCAGGAACAGTTGCGGGCTGGCCTTGAGACCGTTTTTGAGCTGCAACGGCATCTTCAGGTCAGTTTTGGACAGCTGCAGGGATGAAGGCCGGGGTCAGGATTTCGCTTTCCAGCGGGTCACTCTTTACCCTGCCGCTGCAGCGGGCCTTCGAGCTGGCCGCAGATACAGGTTTTGATGGGGTTGAGCTGATTATCAACCAGGATTTTCAACGGGTCAATCCGGTCAAGGTGGTGCGCGGTCTGCAGAATATCTGCCCCATCAATTCGATCCACGCCCCGTTCATGCCGCTGGATGGCTGGGGCGGCCCGGTGCAGTCGTTATACCACTCCGTTGACCTGGCGGCCGAGACCGGTATCCCGTTGGTCAACTTTCACCCTCCTTCCTGGATGGGCCTCGAGATAGGCTTCTGGCGCTGGCTGTACAAGATCAGGGATTTCCAAAAGGAAGTCGGGCTGGACGGACAGGTGCAGGTGACCTTGGAAAATATGCCGTGGGTAGGCCTGCGCTTCAGGGCCAACCCCACCATCCTCTCCTCGACCCGTGACCTGGTTTCCTTTATCCACGAGCATAACCTCTTCCTCACCTTCGACACCACCCACATGGGGTCCGGCAAGGAGAACTTCATCAACGACTTCTACCTCTGCTACGAATCGGGGCGGATGCGCAATGTCCATTTTTCCGATTACGGTTTTGGGCGCGAGCATCTGTTGCCCGGTCATGGCCGCCTGCCGCTGACCCGTTTTTTGAACCATCTCAAGCATACCGAATATCAAGGGTGCGTAACTCTGGAGGTGAGCCCGCACGAGCTGCCTAAAGACGAACAGGTGATTCGTGCGGTCCTGAAGGAGATACTGACCTACCTGCGGGTTGAGACCGGACAGCTGCCAGCCTCGGCCATGGAGCTGTTCGAGCCGATCCATCCGCAGGAGAT
>JAJXUW010000121.1 GCA_021782545.1 Deltaproteobacteria bacterium
CCGATCCCTCCTACAGGGGGCAGATGGTCACCATGACCTATACCCAGATCGGCAATACCGGTATCAACCCCGAGGATATCGAGAGCCGTGGCCTATTTCTGTCCGGCTTCATCGTGCGGGAGTATCTGGATTTCCCGTCCAACTTCCGTAGCACCATGACTCTGGATGCCTATCTGAAAGAAAACAACGTGGTCGGCATCCACGGTATCGATACCCGGGCCCTGACCCGCCATTTACGGGATCACGGCGCTCAGAACGGGATTATCTCCACCGTGGATTTCGACCATGCCTCGCTGGTGGCCAAGGCCAAGGCGGTACCCAGCATGGCCGGCCTCGATCTTGCCTCCGGGGTCTCCTGCGACAAGCGCTACCACTGGGCCGAAGGGCTTTGGCAGCTGGGGGAGGGCTGTCCCCAGGTCGATCCGTCCACCCTCAACTACAAGGTGGTGGCCTACGACTTCGGCATCAAGTACAACATCCTGCGCTGCCTGGTGGATGCCGGCTGCGACGTGACCGTGGTGCCGGCCACCTTTCCGGCAGAAGAGGCACTGGCCATGAACCCGGATGGCATCTTCCTCAGCAACGGCCCCGGTGACCCGGAACCGTTGACCGAGGTAATCGCCAACATCAGAAAGTTTGTGGGCAAGAAGCCGATCTTCGGCATCTGTCTGGGGCACCAGTTGTTGGGCCTGGCCCTGGGAGGGAAGACCGTCAAACTGCCCTTTGGTAACCACGGTTCCAATCTGCCGGTGATGGACATGACCACCCATACGGTGGAGATTACCGCCCAGAATCACGGATTTGCAGTAGATCTCGACTCGCTGGGTGATGTTGCCTGTCTGGGGCATGAGAACCTGAACGACCAGACCGTGGAGGGAATCCGGCACTGCACCCTGCCGATCTTTTCAGTGCAGCACCACCCCGAGGCCTCGCCAGGCCCCCACGATTCACGCTACCTGTTCGGCAGATTCGTCGAGCTGATGGAGCAGCACAGGCACCACTGATGCAACCGTATCACGTTCTGTATCAATCAGGTGAGCTGCTGGGGCGTATCTGTGAAGGGTATCGTCGCCTTGCCGCCTGCGACCTCTGCCCCCATCAGTGTGGGGTGGACCGGATCAAGGGTGAGCAGGGCCGCTGCCGTAGTGGTCTCAAGCCGCGCATCGCCTCGGCCAATTTGCATCATGGTGAGGAACCGCCGATCAGCGGCAGCAAGGGCTCAGGCACCATCTTTTTTTCTGGCTGTACCCTGCAGTGCGCATTCTGCCAGAATTTTCCCATCAGTCAGCAGAATGCCGGCGAGACGATCACCACGTCGGCATTGGCCAGGCGGATGCTGCAGCTGCAGAAACGGGGTGCCCACAACCTCAACCTGGTGACCCCCACCCAGTGGCTGCCCCAGTTCCTGGCAGCGCTGTGGCTGGCCATACCGCAGGGATTCAAGCTTCCGGTGGTCTGGAATTCCAGCGGGTATGAGACGGCAGAGGTGCTGCACCTGCTCGAGGATGTGGTCAGCATCTATCTGCCGGACATGAAATACAGCGATGACGCCCAGGCAGGCGAGCTTTCCGGAGCTCCGGGGTACACGCAGATCAATCGCCTGGCCGTACAGGAGATGCTGCGCCAGGTGGGACACCTGCAGCTGGATGACAACGGTATTGCGATCCAGGGATTGATCATCCGCCATCTGGTGCTGCCGGAGGGCAGGGCGGGTTCAGCGTCTACCGTGGCTTGGATAGCGAAACAGTTGGGCATAGAGACCCACCTCGCCCTGATGAGCCAGTATTTTCCGGCCTATCGGGCTGTATCAGTGGACGGTATGAACCGAAAAATTATGGTTGATGAGTATGATACGGTGGTGGCGGCCTTGTTGACGCACCATCTCGAGCAGGGCTGGGTGCAGGATTGCGAACCATGAGCCGTGCACAGACTCTGGCGAATGAGGCGGTGCAATGAATAACGGTGTTGACAGGGTGTGGCTGCTTTTTGATATCTGCCGGGAGATTGAGGGGGATTTCGCCGAACTCTACCACTTCTATAGCAATCATTTTAACAAAGACCCTGAAATAGCTCGCATGTGGAAAAAAACCGCCATGGAAGAGGAAAATCACCAGCACCAGTTTGCTATGGCGCGTAGGATGATGAGCAGCATTGAATGCACTGCCAACGTGGATATTGATATGGCCGTGGATGTCAGGGAGAAAGTTGCCAAGCTTGTGGCTACCGTTACAAAGTCTCCGCCCGATCTCGTCACTGCGCTTAAGCGGGCGATCGAGCTGGAGGAAAAACTCGCTGTTTTTCATGCTGGCACGGTTGTAAGTTTTACCGACCCCGCCATTAAGAAGATGTTTTCCGCCATGCTGGGCTTTGATCAAGAGCATGTAGAGACATTACGCAGGCATCTTGCCAATCTTACGGCATAAAAGGCCTGCTACGACCTGATGAGAACCGTTTTTCTGCTTATTATTTCAAATATCTTCATGACCTTTGCCTGGTATGCTCACCTGAAGAACCTGCACAACCGGCACTGGCTGGTGGCGGTAGTCGTCTCGTGGGGCATCGCCTTTTTCGAGTATCTGATCCAGGTGCCGGCAAACCGGATCGGTTTTTACAACGGTTCCTTTTCGCTGGCCCAACTCAAGATCACCCAGGAGGTAATCACCCTGGCGGTGTTCGTGCCCTTTGCGGTGCTGTACATGGGGGCGCCGCTGAAACTTGATTATCTCTGGGCCGGCTGCTGCCTGGCCGGAGCAGTCTATTTTGTATTTCGATAACAACACGAAGGAGTAACGTGTAGATGCCGAAAAGAACAGATATTAAAAAGATTCTGATCATCGGGGCCGGTCCGATCGTGATCGGCCAGGCCTGCGAGTTCGACTACTCCGGCACCCAGGCCTGCAAGGCGCTAAAAGAGGAAGGGTACGAGGTGGTGCTGTTGAACAGCAACCCGGCCACCATCATGACCGACCCCAACTTTGCCGACCGGACCTATGTCGAGCCGGTCACGCCGGAGATACTGGCAAAGATCATCGAGAAGGAACGACCCGATGCGGTGCTGCCGACCCTGGGGGGACAGACCGCCCTCAACACGGCGGTGGGGGTGGCCGAGATGGGGGTGCTGGACAAGTTCGGTGTGGAGCTAATCGGCGCCAAACTGCCGGCCATCAAAAAGGCCGAGGACCGCACCCTGTTCAAACAGGCCATGGAGAAGATCGGCCTGGCGGTGCCGCGCTCCGGACTGGCACATAACCGCGACGAGGCGCTGGAGGTGATCAAACAGGTCGGTTTTCCGGCCATTATCCGCCCCTCCTTTACCCTGGGTGGTACCGGCGGCGGCATCGCCTACAACATGGAAGAGTACGAGCGGATGGCCCTCTTTGGTATCGAGGCCTCACCAACCGACGAGATCCTGGTGGAGGAATCGGTCATCGGCTGGAAGGAGTACGAGTTGGAGGTGATGCGCGATACCGCCGATAACGTGGTGATCATCTGCTCCATAGAGAACTTTGACCCGATGGGGGTCCACACCGGCGACTCCATCACCGTGGCCCCGGCCCAGACCCTGACCGACAAGGAATACCAGATCCTGCGGGACGCAAGCCTGAAGATCATCCGCGAGATCGGGGTTGACACCGGCGGCTCCAACATCCAGTTCGGCGTGAACCCAAGAGATGGCCGTCTGGTGGTGATTGAGAT
>JAJXUW010000044.1 GCA_021782545.1 Deltaproteobacteria bacterium
GCAGGGTTGCCGTCACGCGGTCAAGCGATCCTGCAGGCAGGCCGGGGGCCGCTGCCTAGTCCTTTCCTTTTTTCCGGTACAATTCCCGCATCCCCTTGACCTGACGGCGCAGCTCGCGCCGCAGTTCCGGGGGTTCCAACAGCTCGGCATGGCTGCCATAGGAGAGGATCCAGCCCAGGATCTCCAACGTGCCGGCCGCCTCAAAGGAGAGCAGCAGACTGCCGTCCGGCTCCTCACTGACGATCTGCCCCGGACGCCAGTTCCGCTCCCGCACGGTCTGGGCCACCTCCCGGTCAAAACGTACGCTGACCCGCATCGGCTGATCAGACACCAGACCGAACGCATCGCTGAAACAGGCCTCGGGATCGAAACCGTCGGGGATCTCGAACCGTTGACGGGTGACCGTCAGGGTGCCCATCCGCTCAACGGCAAACAGCCTGACCGCATTGCGGTTATGGGCATGCCCCAGCAGGTAGAGCCCCCCCTTGGCCAACACCAGGGTATAGGGGTCAACCTCGTACTCTGCGGTCTGTCGCCCGCTGCGGAGATAGGAGAAGGCAATCCGGTACTGGTACAAAAGTGCCCGCCGCAGTTCGGTCAAAAGCCCGGCAGAGCCGGCATAGTCGCGCACCCCCTGCAACCGGGGCAGGGCCACCCGGCTGATCCGTTCCAGGTGGGCGGCGGAACGCGGCGGCAGCGCGGCGCTGATCTTGGCGAACAGGGCGTCGATCTCGTTGCCGAACGGCGCCCGGGGCAGCATGACCGCCAGGGAGCGCAGCAGGTGTAACGAGACCAATTCATCCAGCGTAAAGGTGATCGGGGCGATCTGGCGGGTGCGGGTCATAAAGCGGTAGACCTTCCTGCCGGCCTGCCATTCGGCCACCAGCGGGTAACCGGCCTCCTGGACCGCCGCCAGATCGCGATGCACGGTGCGGCGGTCCACCCCGGTTTCCTCCACCAGTTCGTCCAGCGTAATCCCCTGGCGGGATTCTATCAGACGGATCACGTTGTGGAGCCGGGCGGCCTGCGTATAGTGACCAGCCGGTTTGCCGCGGGTTTTCATACCTACCCCCTGTTATTGCAACAATTTTTCAGGTATAGTGCACCATTCAGCAGCAAAAGGGTACGTGATCCGGGTCTGTTTGACAATCAGATTCTGACATATTCCGTCCCGTTCGCGGCGGCCTGCGCCGCCGCGACTATCCGGCAGCCAACGAGGTATCAACATGAAGCTATTTATCGCCGGTGCCACCGGATTTGTGGGAGGGCACCTGACCGCCGAGCTGCTGCGCCGGGGGCACAACCTGGTGCTGCTGTCCCACGGCCGGCCGGTTGCAGAACAGCCCGGCGTCAGTTTTGTACAGGGCGATGCAACCGACCCGGAGCGTTTTTTGCCGGCACTTGACGGTTGCGAGGCGGTAATCAACCTGGTGGGGATCATCCGTGAGTTTCCGCCCCGGGGGGTTACCTTCGAGCGGCTGCACCGTCAGGCCACCGCCGGCATGATCAGTGCCGCCAAGCGCAGCGGCGTGCAACGCTACCTGCAGATGTCTGCCCTGGGTACCCGTCGCGAGGCGGTTTCCGCCTATCACCGCTCCAAGTGGCAGGGCGAGGAGCTGGTGCGTGGCAGTGGCCTGGCCTGGACCATCTTCCGGCCATCCCTGATCTTCGGCCCGAAGGACGCCTTCGTGAACATGCTCGCGGCCAACCTAAAACGACTCCCGGTCATGCCGGTTTTCGGCGACGGCAACTACCGCCTGCAACCGATCCATGGCGATGACGTGGCGCGCTGCTTCTGCGATGCCCTGGAGATGCCTGCCACAGCCAACCAGTGCTACGAACTGTGCGGCACTGACCGCCTGACCTACCGGGAGCTGTTGGATGCCATCGCCGAGGCGCTGGGCAAGAGCCACCCCTGGAAGCCGGCCCTGCCGTTAGCCCTCATGAAACCGGTCATCAAGGCACTCGAAAGGTTCAGCGCCTTCCCCATCACCAGCGATCAGCTGCAGATGCTCCTGGAAGAGAACATCTGCAACGGCGCCTGGCGTGAGACCTTCCGCTTTGAGCCGATCCGCCTTCGCGACGGCATCCGAGGCTACCTCAATGCGTAGCATGCGTTTGTCGAACCACCGGCACGACGCGGCCAGACTGCTCGCCAGCCTGCTTTTGCTCTGTATCGGCAGCTCTGCCTACGCCACCCTGTCGCCACCTGACCCGGATCGCCTGCTTGAGGAGCTGGTCTCCAGCGAGAGCGGACGTGACCCCCGTGCAGGTGTGGCCAGCTATTACGCCTCCCGATTCATCGGGCTGCGTACGACGTCGGGCGAGCGCTATGACCCTGACAAACTGACCGCGGCCCATGCAACCCTGCCGCTGGGGACGGTGGTGCGCGTACACAACGATAGCACTGACCAGAACGTGATCGTGCGGATCAACGACCGCTGCCACCCGCGCCATGCCAGCAAGAACCTGATCGACCTGTCCCGCCTGGCGGCAAAACAGATCGGCCTGTGGGGCAAAGGGATGATCAAGGTGCACATCATTCCGCTCAAGGAGGGGGAAGAGGCCATGAACCGGACCCTGATGCAGGAGTTGCTGCAATGACGTCTCTGTTTGTCGCCGGATGCGGGTATACGGGGCAGCGGGTGGCACTGGCAGGGAGGCAACAAGGCTGGCAGGTGGCAGCCCAGCTGCGTGAAGCGTCCAAGACCGCCCCGCTGCGACAGGCCGGTATCGAGGCGCACCTGTGCAGCCTTGACCACCTGGAGGATATCCCGCCACTGCCGGTGGCAGGCCGGCTGCTGCTGTACTGCGTCCCGCCGCAGGGGGGGGGCAGCATCGACCTGCGGGCCCGCAACTTCTGCGCAGCCCTGCAACGGGACCGGAGCATTCCCGAAAGAATCGTCTACCTGAGCGCCACCAGCGTCTATGGTGATACCGGCGGCAGGAGCGTTACCGAGCAGAGCCCTGTGCAGCCCACCTCGGCCATGGGCAAGCGTCGCCTGGATGCGGAACGGTTATTCCTGGAGTTCGGCCGCAACCACGCCATTGCGGTGGTCATTCTGCGGATCTCCGGTATTTACGGCCCGGGACGCCTGCCGCTGATGCAGCTCTCACAAGGGCAGCCGCTTCTGAAGGAAGAGCTCGCCAGACCCTCCAACCGGATCCATGTCGAAGACCTGACCCAGGTCTGTCTGGCCGCCCTCGAACGGGGTGAGGGGATCTACAATGTCAGCGATGGTGCCCCTTGCAGCATGACCGCCTACTTCAACGCCTGTGCCGACGCCTTGGGGCTGCCCCGTCCTCCCCAGGTTGACCTGGATGAGGCCCAGCGGGTAATGCCACCACTGCTGTTCAACTACTTCGTGGAGTCGCGGGTGGTAGACAACAGCCGCATGCTGGCCGAACTGGGCGTCACGCTGCGCTATCCCACCCTGGCGGCCGGACTGGCGGCCTCCTCACGTTCTACCCCGTGACGCAGCTGCTGACGATCTTTGACCGGCTGCTCGCGCAGTACGGCCAGCGCCATTGGTGGCCCGGCGAGACCCCGTTTGAGGTCTGCGTTGGGGCGATCCTGACCCAGAACACCAACTGGGGCAACGTAGAGCGGGCGATAGCCAATCTGAAAGAGGCCGGTCGCCTCTCCCCCCCGGGCATCGCCCAGCTGCCTCCGGATGAACTGGCCGCCCTGATCCGGCCGGCCGGCTATTTCAACGTCAAGGCGGGCCGGTTACAGGCGTTTGTGGCCTTTATACTGCAAGCGGCTGACGGAGACCTTGACCGACTCTTCTTGCGAAATTGGCCTGCCTTGCGGGACATGCTGCTGGCCGTCCGAGGCATCGGGCCGGAAACCGCCGATTCCATCCTGCTGTACGCCGGCAATCAGCCGAGCTTTGTGGTGGATGCCTACACCCGTCGGATCTTCAACCGCCTGGGACTGGTGGACGAAACGATCGCCTACGAACCCCTGCGGGCCTTTTTTATGGGGCACCTGCCGGCGGATGCACAACTGTACAACGAATATCACGCCCTGCTCGTGGAACACGGCAAGCAGGCATGCCGTACCCGCCCCCGCTGCACAGGTTGCTGCCTGGCCACCCTCTGCCCGACCGGCCATGCCGCAGGCATCTGACAACACCCCGCCCACCAACCCCACGAATCTTTTTCATTTGTGCTGCCACGTTCCCTACGTTATACTTTACTAAGAAAAAGGCTTTGCGAGGATCCGGGCATGGGTCCTCATCAGCCCCCGTGGCCGCCCCTCCTGGTCATGGGGGCTTTTTTGGGGGCTGGCGACGATGTTACCGACCGGCTTGGTTGACGCCCCCCAGCGAGTATGGTTTAATTCCTGCTTAGTGGAGACTGACGCCTACATAGCCCTTGGTTCCAACCTGGGAGACCGGGAGCTGAACCTGCTGCGGGCCGTTTCAGAGCTGGGACGCCTGCCCGGCTGCCGCGTCACGGCCCTTTCGCGGTTTTACGAGACCTCGCCGGTGGGGATGCCGGACGGCACCCCTGCCTTTCTGAACGGCGCGCTCAGGTTGTCAACCGAACTTGGTCCGCGCGAACTGCTGCAGGAGCTGCAGCGGATCGAACGGGAGACCTTCGGCCGGACCGCCTCGCCGACGGCGGTTTCACGCCGCATGGATCTTGATCTGCTCCTCTATGGCCACCAGATACTGGCGGAGCCGGAGCTGGCAGTGCCGCACCCCCGCATGCTGCAACGACGGTTTGTACTGCAGCCGTTGGCAGATATCGCCCCCCTGGTGGTCGAACCGCACAGCGGCAAAACCATCAACGAACTGCTGACAGCGCTCGACTCGGATGAGCGGGTCACCCCGCTGTAAGGACTAGAGAACCCCATGCGCCTTTTGGTGTGGTGTCTGTTACTGTATATCGGCTATCGGCTGCTGAAGTCGGCCCTATCCGCAGAGAAAAGCACCGGTGCCGCGAGACGCGCCGTCGACGAAGAGACGGTGCGCGACCCCATCTGCGGGGTCTACCTCTCGCGGGACGACGCGGTGGTCGGTACGCTTGAGGGCACGCGTCACTACTTCTGTTCCCTGGACTGTCTGGAAAAATTTCGCGAGCAACTTGACCATACATCCCAATCCTAACCTGGAGGTTTACCCATGAAGTTCTTCATCGATACCGCCGATGTTACCGAAATCCGTGCGGCCCACGAGCTGGGGCTGGTGGACGGCGTCACCACCAATCCGTCCCTGATCGCCAAGTCCGGCCGCAAGTTCAAGGACGTGATCAAGGAGATCACCGCCATCGTGGACGGGCCGATCTCCGCCGAGGTGATCTCCCTGGAGGCCAAGGGGATGGTTAAGGAGGCCAAGGAACTGGTCAAGATCCACAAGAACATCGTCATCAAGCTGCCGATGACCCCGGAGGGCCTCAAGGCCACCAAGGAACTGACCGCCCTCAAGATCAAGACCAATGTCACCTTGATCTTCTCCCCGCTGCAGGCGCTATTGGCGGCAAAGGCCGGTGCCACCTACGTCTCCCCCTTTGTGGGACGGCTGGACGATATCTCCCAGGACGGCATGGGGATCATCGAGGAGATTCGCACCATCTTCGATAACTACGGCTACACCAGCGAGATCATTGTGGCCAGCGTACGCAACCCGATCCATGTGCTCAACGCTGCCCTGATCGGCGCCGATATCTGCACCATCCCCTATGCGGTCATGCTGCAGCTCGCCAAACACCCCCTGACCGAGGCCGGCATCAAAAAATTCCTGGAAGACTGGGAAAAGGTACCCAAATAACCGCCTGTCCCAAGGGGGGTCCATGCCAAAACAGCTCGGAGAGATGCTGGTCGCTGCTGGAATCATCAGCAACGTGACCCTGGAGCGGGCCTTGGCTCGTCAACAGGGAAGCGGCAAGCGTTTGGGCCAGTTGCTGGAAGAGATGGGTGTGGTCACCGAGGACGAGGTGATGACAGCCGTGGAAAACCAGCTTTCTCCCTTTGCCGATTCTGGCCAGCGTCGGCAGCTGGGAGACCTGCTGGTGGAGGCCGGAATCATCAGCGCGACAACCTTGGAACGCGCGCTGCAGCGCAGCAAGGCAGCGGGAAAGCGCCTGGGGCAGGTTCTGGAGGAGATGGGGGTCATCACCGAGCAGGAACTGGTGGAGGCGCTCGGCCGTCAGTTCGACTTCAAGACCATCACGGAGTTCGCCTCCCGCAGTTTTGCGCCGGAGCTGCTGAACCTGCTTCCCACCGAATTCGTGATGAAACGGGTGGTCTTTCCGCTGATGCAGAGGGAATTTCAGCTGGCGGTAGCGATCACCGACCCGTTCGACAGCGAGACCAGCGATCTGATCGCCCGTATCACCGGCCTGCAGCTGGTGCCGGTCATCGCCACCCGGCGGGAGATCCTGGAGGCCATCGCCCGCCACTATCTGCACAGCCCTGCAAACGCCGATGCCAGCGAAACCATCCTGGTGGTGGAGGATTCGCCCACGGTTGCCACGGTCATCCAGTCGGCCCTGGTCAAGGAAGGGTACCACGTGATAACGGCCAGCGACGGCATTGAGGCGCTCAAGCTGGTGTTGACCCACCGTCCCCGTCTGGTGATCACCGACGCCCAGATGCCCCGTCTGGACGGCCACGGCCTATTCCGATCCATCAAGGCAAACCCGCTTACCGCCGCCATCCCGGTCATCATGCTGAGCGGCAAGGCCTCCACCGACGACGAACAAAAGGCCCTCGCGGCCGGTTTCTTCGACTTTATCCCCAAACCGGTCCAGCCGGTCAGGATTGTCTCACGTACCAAACGTGCCCTGGAGCTGACCAGCAAGATGCGTTCGTCCTAAAAATGCCGCCGCCTGCCTGACGTAATCCGGCGAAACTCCCACGGCGGCAACGGGTTCCCTTGGCGCCACAGGCCGAGATGCCGGTGGCGGGCGCGTTCCTCCAGCCCGCTATAGGTCGAGGCGTACGGCCCCTGGAGATACTGCCGATAGGCCCAGGCCAACCCCTCCGCCACCATCTCGGCATTGATATCCCTGCCATCCAGCCTGACTACCCCCACCAGACGGCCGTACCGATCCTGATCTTGGGGCTCCACGGTCACGACACGTCCCAGGAGCTTGTACATCAGCACCCTGCGCGCAACAGCGCCATAGGGCTGGCCTGGTCTATCCGGCTGGGCGGTCTCCGGCGCGTCGATGCCATACAGCCGCACCTTGAGCTGGCCCTGCGACCGTGCCACCAGGAGCAGCGTATCACCGTCATAGACGTACCGCACCATGCCGCGGACCGGTTCGGCGGCATGGACCGGCAGCGCCAACAGGACAACGGCCAGGGCCGTCAGCAGCAGTCTCACGCTAACCCCCGCTCATAGTTGAAGGCACTGGCCCCCTGGATGGGACGATCCGCCCGGAAGGCAGCCAGCACGGCGTCGCGCTGCTCGGGCTCCGTCTCGGACAGATCCAGCTGGAAGGAGCAGCAGCCCATCCGGCGCAGCTCGGCCAGATGCCCCAGCAACGAAAACGGCGTACCGGCGCTGATCACTGAGAGGCCATCACGACCGCGCAGCGTGTAGGACTCGCCCCGATCCGACTGGAACGGCGTGCCGCTGCCCGCCTCCTTGATCCGTACACGGGTCGTCATCACCTCAACCGGGGCGTAGACCGTGACGGTGCGCTGGACAGCCGACCCCGCCGCCAGCAGGTCAGCCAGGTTCTCCCGATCATCCTCCAGATAGAGAGTGGCCCGCTCCGCCTGCTGTTCCTCCCAGGTTGCAAGCGCCTGGGAGTTGAGCGCGAACATCCGGTAGCCGGTGGAGAGCCGCAGCGCGCCCAGACCGCGCAGCAGTCTGAAATGGCTGTGATTGGTGACCTCAAAACGACGAAACCCCTCACTAACGAGCTGCTGGGCCAGGGAGCGGTACCAGGCATAGTCGGCCTCGAACAGCATGAACGGCAGCTGCCAGACCACCCGTTCCGCCGTATCGCGCAAGCGGCCCAGGTGGCGCGGCAGGGCATGGGTGGTAGCCCGGCTCAGCGGCAGCACCACGCTGTCGGCCTGGGACAGGGCCCAGCGGGCATCGGCCGGTCCCTCTACCATGATCAGTAGCTCCTCACGGTGCGGCTGGCGCTCGGTCGTGCCAGGCTGCCCCGCCAGTTCAGCCAGGGCGGCGGCCTTGGCCTCGGCGATCAACCGGCGCTGCTGGCCGAACCCTTCCTGTTCCAGGCGGCGGTACAGTTCGCGACGTATCTCCTTCAGGCGGGCCGGCGGGATGAAGACGGTCGGGAAATCGGGCGCTTCAAGCCCTGCCAGGCGGAACGGGGTCTCGCCGGTCTCACCGAAGCGGGAACGGAGGACACCGGCCATATCGCCGCTGTGGGCGGCTTCCAACGGCCCCAGCGGGAACGTATAGCTGAAGCGGGCGACCCCCAAGCGGGCCGTAATCTGTAGCAGCCAGCCCTGTTCATCGCTGGTACAGGCCAATTCGAGGGCCACGGCCACCCGATCAGGCCCGGCAGCCTGGAGCTTGCGATTGGCGGCCTCATCGCTCATGCCGAAGGCATCATGGGCCGCCACCTTGAACAGGGCGTCCCCCGGCCGGGCCTCGAAAGGGCAGACCACCTCCAGCAGGCTCTGGGCGGCACAATTCGTGACCTTTTTGCGGCCCAGGTACAGTTCACGCACTGTCCAGGCCTGGCCGGCCATGTCGCTCCTGGGCTGCAGCCGCAGGCGGTCGCCCACCTGCAGCGGATCGCGGGTCTCAAAGGTGAGCCGCCCACCGGCCGTCCGTCTGACCTCCCCCACAAACCGGCCGGTGCCGCCCCGCAGCCAGGGATTAGCGATATCGCTCGGTTCCTTTGAGGCCAGAAACCCTTTGGTGGGGGCCCGGCCGAAGGAATCTTTCAGCAGCTCCTTGGCCGCCGCCAGTGCCTGTTTATGGCTAGCCGGGGCGGCATCCAGCACCAGCCGATAGGCCCTCACTACCTTGGCCACATAGTCGGCCGCTTTCATCCTGCCTTCGATCTTCAGCGACCTGACCCCGGCCGCGGCCAGTTCCGGCACCAGCTCGATGGCGGAGAGGTCGTTGGGCGAGAAGTAGTAGCCCTCCTTGCTGCGGTGGCTGTACAGACGGCGGCAGGGCTGGGCGCAGCGCCCCCGGTTGCCGCTGTACCCCCCCAGCCAGGAGGAGAAGTGGCACTGCCCCGAGACGCAGAAGCAGAGGGCCCCATGCACGAACACCTCCAGTTCGGCCCGGCACTGGCCGGCGATGGCGGCAATATCGGCAAGCTGCAGCTCGCGGGCCAGCACCACCCGCTCGAACCCCAGCTCCTCCAGCAGCTGTACTCCGGCCAGGTTGTGGATCGTCATCTGGGTGGAGGCATGCAGCGGGATGGAAGGGAAGTGACGCCGCACCAGCCGGGCCACCGCCATATCCTGCACGATCACCCCGTCCACCCGCAGACGGGCCAGTTCGGCCAGGGTCTCCACCAGCTGCGGCAGTTCCCGCTCCTTGACCAGGGTGTTGAGGGTGATGTAGATCCGGCGATCCCGTTGGTGGGCGTAGGCCAGCATCCGCTCCAGCTGCCCCAGGGTGACGTTCTTGGCCCGGGCCCGGGCCGAAAACTCCCGCAGGCCTGCATAGACCGCATCGGCGCCGGACTCCATGGCGGCGAAGAACGCCTCCAGGGAACCGCACGGGGCCAACAGCTCGGGTTTAGTATCTCGTGGCGAGCGTTTCAAGCTCTTCCCTCTAAAACCGGTACTGCTGTTTGCAGAATTCGCAGGTTACCGATGCCTCTCCCTGTTCCTCAATCATCCGTTGGAGCTCAGCCTGCCCCAGCGACAGCAGGGCCCGTTCCACCTTTTCTCGGCAGCAACTGCAGCGGAAGGACAGCTCGGTGGACTCCAACGGATTATACTCCAATCCTTCCAGCAACAGTTCAAGCAGTTCAGCGGGGCTCTTGCCCTCCTTCAGCAGGCTGGTCAGCGGCGGCAGCTGTTCGATGCGCGCCATGACCTGTTCCACCGCCGCCTCGTCGGATGGCGGCAACGACTGGATCAGGAAGCCGCCGGCCACCTCGATCTGGCCATCAGGGGCCAGGCTGACCCCCAGGCCGACGGCAGAGGGGATCTGTTCCGATTCGGTCAGATAATAGGCCAGGTCTTCGGCAATTTCGCTGGTAGCGAGCTGCACCGTGCCACGGTACGGCTCCTTCAGTCCCAGGTCCTTGGTGATGGTCAGGAATCCGGCCCGCCCCAGGGCATCGGGCACCTTCTCGGCCATGGCCGCCGGCACCGCCACCGTGCCACGGAGGGTACCATCCCAGTCGGCCTCGGCGATCAATTTTTGCATCGGACCGTTGCCCTCAAACTTCACGGCCAGTCGCTGCCCCTGTTTGAGGGTGCTTCCCAAAAGGGCCACGCCGGAAAGGGCCCGCCCGAGCGCCATGGCAACGACCGGCGAGGCGTCTTGCAGGAAACAGATATCCTGCGCCAGATGCGTTGTTATGCAGGCCACGGCGCGAATCTTGCCTTTGGCGGCCATGGCCCGTGCGATATGATCGGTCACAAAGCGGCTCCTTCGCTGATAAAAAAGCCCCGCGGTTTCCCGCGGGGCTGTAAGTGTAGCACTACTCAAAACGATACACTACTTCTTCTCACAACTGTCCTCAAAGCTCAAGGCCGCCAGCTTCTGGTAGTAAGCGAAGTGTGCTCGGGCCCACTCGCCGGCCTTCTTCATAAGCGCATCTGCCTGCTTGGGATTGGCCTTCTTGAGCATACGGTAGCGATTCTCATTGCTCGTATACTCTTCGAAGCTGATGGTTGCTGCCTTGCTATCCAACTGCAGCGGGTTCTTGCACTCTGCCGCCAGCGTCGGGTTATAGCGGTACAACGGCCAGTAACCGGACTGGACCGCCTTTTTCTGGGCGTCCACACCGGCGGTCATATTGATGCCGTGGGCGATGCAGTGCGAGTAGGCGATGATGATGGAGGGACCGTCATAGGCCTCGGCCTCCAGCATGGCCTTCACGCACTGGCCCGCATTGGCCAGCGAGACGGTGGCCACGTAGACCGAGCCGTAGGACATGGCGATCATCCCCAGGTCCTTCTTGGAGACCGGTTTGCCGCCAGCGGCAAAAAGACCAACTGCCCCCATCGGCGTCGATTTTGATGCCTGACCGCCGGTGTTGGAGTAGACCTCGGTATCCAGCACCAGCAGGTTGATGTTCTTGCCGGAGGCGATCACGTGGTCCAGGCCGCCGAAACCGATGTCGTAGGCCCAACCGTCACCACCGATACACCAGACCGATTTCTTGACCAGGTAATCGGCAATCGGTTGCAGCTGCTTGGCAACCTTGTCCTTGCTGCCCTTCA
This sequence comes from Deltaproteobacteria bacterium, assembly GCA_021782545.1. GTDB lineage: Bacteria > Desulfobacterota > Desulfuromonadia > Geobacterales > Pseudopelobacteraceae > Trichlorobacter. The sequence continues at coordinate 11,357 of JAJXUW010000044.1, forward strand.
AGGCGGCCTTCAGCTTCTCGACCCGGCCGCGCTGTGCCTCGATGCCTGACTGACTGGACTGGTCGGCAGCCAGTAGTTCCTTGAAGAGCTTGGCATTGGCTGCAAAGGCTTTGTTGTCAGCCAAATCAGCCAGGTATTCCTGGGCCGATTTGGTGAACTGGTCCACGGTCAGACGCATGCCGTAGCCGAACTCGGCATTGTCCTCGAACAGCGAGTTGGACCAGGCCGGACCGCGGCCGTCGGCCCGCTGAGCCCAGGGGGTGGTCGGCAGGTTGCCGCCGTAGATCGAGGAACAGCCGGTGGCGTTGGCAATCATCATCCGGTCGCCGAACAGCTGAGACAGGAGCTTCAGGTACGGGGTCTCGCCGCAGCCGGCGCAGGCGCCGGAAAACTCGAACAGCGGACGGACCAGCTGGTTGTTGTTGAGGGTCTCCAGCTTGACCTGGCTGGCGTCCACATCGGGCAGCGTGAGGAAGAACTCGAAGTTCTCTGCCTCGGAGACGCGCAACGGCGGCTGGAAAGCCATGTCCAGCGCCTTGTGGTCGGCCTTGACCTTATCCTTGGCCGGGCAGTTGTGGGCGCAGGCACCACAGCCGGTGCAGTCTTCCGGTGCCACCTGCACGGTCAGTTTCTTGCCTTCCTGCCCCTTGATCTTGCAGTCGGCCGACTTGAAGGTCTTGGGTGCGCCCTTGAGGGACTTGGCATCGTAGGACTTCATCCGCACCGCGGCGTGGGGGCAGACAAAGGAGCAGATGCCGCACTGGATACAGAGCTTCTCGTCCCAGACCGGGATCTCGGTGGCGATGTTGCGCTTCTCGTACTGCGAGGTGGCGGTCGGGAAGGTGCCGTCGGCCGGCATCTTGGAGACCGGCAGCTGGTCGCCCAGACCGGCAACCATAACCCCGGTGACATCCTTGACAAATTTCGGGGCCTTGGCCGAGACAGCGGCAGCCATCTTGATCTTGCTGGTGGCCTTGGCCGGCACCTTCACCTCGTAGAAGTTGTTCAGGCCGGCGTCAACCGCCTTGTAGTTCATCTCCAGTACCTTCTCGCCGGCCTTGCCGTAGGACTTCTTGATGGCGCCCTTGATGGAGGCCACGGCATCCTTGATCGGGATGATATTAGAGATCTTGAAGAAGGCAGTCTGCATGATCACGTTGATGCGGGGGCCCAGGCCGATCTCATTGCCCAGCTTGACGCCGTCGATGACAAAGAACTTCATCTTCTTGTCGATGATCTGTTGCTGTACCTCTTTCGGCATGGTGTCCCAGACTTCCTTGGGGCCGAAGGGGGCGTTCAGGAGGAAGGTGGCGCCGGTCTTGGCCTTGGACAGCATGTCGTACTTCTCCAGGAAGGAGAAGTTGTGGCAGGCCACGAAGTCGGCCTCCTGCACCAGATACGGGGCACGGATCGGCTTTTTGCCAAAGCGCAGGTGGGAGGTGGTCATGGAGCCGGCCTTCTTGGAGTCGTACACGAAGTAGGCCTGGGCGTTGTTGCTGGTCTCTTCACCGATGATCTTGATGGAGTTTTTGTTGGCGCCCACGGTACCGTCGGAACCGAGACCGTAGAACATCGCCTCATAGGTCCCCGGCATCGGATTGGTAAAGGAGGAGTCCACCTTGAGGCTGCAGCCGGTCACGTCCTCCTCGATGCCGACCACGAACTTGTTCTTCGGCTTGGCGCTTTTAAGGTTGTCCAGCACCGCCTTGGCCATGGCCGGGTTGAACTCCTTGGAACCCAGACCGTAGCGGCCGCCCACGATGACCGGGTAGCCGTTGAACTTGAACTTGCCCTCGGCCATCCCTTCGCCGATGGCGGTACGCACATCCAGATAGATCGGCTCGCCCAGGGCGCCCGGCTCCTTGGTGCGGTCCAGCACGGCGATCTTTTTGACGGTCTTGGGCAGTGCCTTCAGGAAGGCATCCTTCGGGAAGGGGCGATAGAGGCGGATCTTGACCACCCCGACCTTTTCACCCTTCTTAACCAGGTTCTCCACGGTATCCTGCACCACATCGGCGCCGGAACCCATGACGACAACAACACGCTCGGCATCCTTGGCGCCGACGTAGTCTACCAGCTTGTACTTACGGCCGGTCAGCGTGCCGAATTTGTCCATCTCCTCCTGCACGATCTTCTCGCAGACCGGGTAGTAGGAGTTAACGGTCTCACGGCCCTGGAAGTAGACGTCCGGGTTCTGGGCGGTACCGCGCATCACCGGTTTGTCGGGGTTTAAGCCCCGGCCCTTGTGCTCGGCGATCAGCTTGTCGTCCAGCATGGCGGCCATCTCGTCGAAGGAGAGCTCCACCACCTTCTGGATCTCGTGGGAGGTACGGAAGCCGTCGAAGTAGTGCAGGAACGGCACACGGCTGCGCAGGGTGGAGGACTGGGCGATCAGCGCAAAGTCCATCACCTCCTGCACGTTGTTGGAGCAGAGGAAGGCCCAGCCGGTGGAGCGACAGGACATCACGTCGGAGTGATCGCCGAAGATGGAGAGCGCCTGAGCGGCGATGGCGCGGGCCGAGACGTGGAACACGGTGGAGGTCAGCTCGCCGGCGATCTTGAACATGTTGGGGATCATCAAAAGCAGGCCCTGGGAGGCGGTGAAGGTGGTGGTCAGCGCGCCGGCCTGCAGGGCGCCGTGCACGGCACCGGCGGCGCCGCCTTCGGACTGCATCTCGACCACCGAGGGGACGTTACCCCAGATGTTCTTCTCACCCACGGCGCTCTTGGCGTCGGAGATCTCGCCCATCACCGAGGACGGGGTGATCGGGTAAATGGCGATAACTTCGTTGGTGGCGTGGGCCACGTGAGCGGCGGCGGTGTTGCCATCAATGGTGACCATCTTCTTGCTCATGCTGCTCCTCCTGTCTTCTATAGGTTCTAACCTGTCCGCAAAACGGATGCCTAAAACTCACTTCTGCCTTTAAGGGCCCATTGCACGGTGGCCGGGTCCACAAATTCGATATCACTGCCCAGCGGGATGCCGTGGGCCAAGCGGGTGACCTTCACCGCCAGCGGCTTCAACTGCCGGGCCAGATACAGCGCGGTGGTCTCGCCCTCAACGGTGAAGTTGGTGGCGATCACCACCTCTTCTACATCCCCCCCGGTCACCCGTTGTAGCAGCTCCGCAATACGCAGGCTGTCCGGGCCGACCCCCTGCAACGGCGAAATGGCCCCTTCCAGCACATGATAGGCGCCCTGATAGGCGTTACTCCGCTCCAGCGCCAATAGATCCTGAAACGTCTCCACCACACAGATCGTCTTAGTATCGCGCTGACCGCTGCACAGCGGACACGGGTCCTGCTCGGTGAGGGAAAAACAGACAGGGCAGGCGTGGACTCGCGCCTTGACCTCCTGCAGGGCCTCGGCCAGAGCGTTCATGGTCTGGGGCGTCTTTAACAGATGAAAGGCCAGCCGAAAGGCGGTCCGTTCACCGATACCGGGCAGCTTTTTCAGCTCACCCACCAGCCGTGTCAGTGTTGGTGCCTGTTGTAACATAGAAAAAATCCAGATAAAACAATTTTTTATAATTATAGTTTGGTTAAAAACAGGCGGACGCCAAAATTCCCGTCGTCCGCCTGTTTCTGTCTGATATCAGACATTTCATTAAAGTCTGAGTAAAAGCATCGTGTTAAAAAAGTCCTGGAATGTCCATGCCACCGGTGATGCGGGACATCTCTTCGGACATCTCGGCATGGACCTTTTTCAGGGCCTCGTTGATGGCGGCCACGATCAGGTCCTGCAGCATCTCCACGTCGTTCGGGTCCACCGCCTCCGGTTTGATGACCAGCGACTTGATCTCATTCTTGCCACTCACTACTGCCGTCACTGCGCCGCCGCCGGCGGTGGCCTCGGCGGTCTTCTGGGCTGCCTCCTCCTGCAGTTTCGCCATCTTGTGCTGGATCATCTGGGCCTGCTTCATGATACCTGCTAAACCTTTCGACATATCAAACCACCTCCATAGACTTTAGATAGAACAGGGTTACGCCTGACACGTTATAACGGCTTAATCTCGACAATCTCACCGCCCAAGACCTTCAACGACTCCACCAGTACGGGATGGTCACGCACCTCCTGGCGAAGCTCGTTCATCCGTTCGTCACGATCGCGCTTTTTTTTTTCCACCAACGACCGGGGCGCGTCCTCACCATTACCTGATACCGCTGCAACCGCGACCTGCGTGGGCTGGTGGTTGAATTCGGCGGCCAATTCCCGTACCGCCTGCAGAGTCTCACTATCCTGCAGGCTAGTCAGATAGTAGGACCCCTCGGGAAAACCGATCTCAATCCGGTCCGGGGCGTAGTGCAACGGCGAACCGTATTCCAGGAGCGCCCCTACGGCCGGCCGTCGCTCAAGGCAAAAGGCGACAAACCGCTCCCAGCCACCGCTTGCCTGTACAGGCTGCTGGGCAGGGGCCGCCGCTGCGGAGCGGGAGGCGGCAACAGGAGCATGCTGGGCCGGAGCGCGCCACAGTTCCGGTGTCGCAGCAGCGCTGGTTTCCAACGCCTTGATCCGCTCGATCAGCTGCTGCACCGGCAGGATCGGCTGCAGACTGGCCATCTTCAACAGGGCCATCTCCAGCAACAGACGGGGAAAGGTGGCGTGGGCCATCTCGCTTTCTGCCTTGACCAGCAGGACCAGGCGCCGCTGGATGGCCTGCGGCTCGTGGTGCTCGGCCTGGCGGCGCAGTTCGTCCAGCTCGGCCTCGGCCAGGTCGAGGATGCCGGCCGGGTTGGGTACCGAGCGGATCACCAGCAGGTTGCGAAAGTGGGCGATCAGCTCCTGGGTGAACTGGCGGATGTTGTAGCCGAAGCTGTCCACCCGGCCCACCCCTTCCAGGGCGGCCTGCGTATCGCCGTCCAGCACGGCGGCCGACAGGTCGGCCAACAGGCGGCGATCCACCACCCCGACAAGAGTAGCCACGTCGTCGTCCTGGACCTGGCTGCCGCAGAAGGCCAGCACCTGGTCGAAACAGGAGAGCGAATCCCGCATGCTGCCGTCACCCTTACGGGCGATCATGGCCAGCGCGGCATCGGAAATGGTGATCCCCTCCTGACCGGCGATAAAGCGCAGACGGGCAACGATCTTCGCTAGACTGACCCGCTTAAAATCAAAACGCTGGCAGCGGGAAAGGATGGTGATCGGCAGTTTGTGGGGTTCGGTGGTGGCGAAGATGAATTTGACGTGTGCGGGCGGCTCCTCCAGAATCTTCAACAGGGCGTTGAAGGCGTTGGTGGAGAGCATGTGCACTTCGTCGATGATGTAGATCTTGTAGCGGCTGTGGGAAGGGAGATAGCGGCTGTTGTCCCGCAGCTCGCGCACATCGTCCACACCGGTGTTGGAGGCGCCGTCGATCTCCAGCACATCGGTGGAGCTGCCGTCGGTGATCTCCCGGCAGATCGGACAGACGTTGCACGGCTCCGCCGCCGGCCCCTGCTCACAGTTGAGCGCCTTGGCCAGGATGCGGGCCGAGCTGGTCTTGCCCACCCCGCGTGCACCGGTAAACAGAAAGGCGTGGGCCACCCGCTCCGTCTCAATGGCGTTCTGCAGGGTGCGGCTGACATGCTCCTGGCCGGTCAGTTCGGCAAAGGTTTGGGGACGGTATTTACGGGCAAGGACAACGTAGGACACGAAAAACCCTCACGAACGCAGATGATAGCCGGGTTAACCCGCGGCACACAGCGTCAGCCGCTGCCGTTGCTTCCTTCCGGACCTGGCGGGGTTCAC
>JAJXUW010000045.1 GCA_021782545.1 Deltaproteobacteria bacterium
TAAGGTCGTGGGATTCCATCTGACGATGGTAGGTTGTTATATAGCAGAGATCGTGCTGGTCTGTCACCGGCTAGTTGCATGCTAGTCGGAGGTCTGGGCAAAAGCGTCCCATTGTGTCCTATTTTTGAAAAATTAAGGGCGTTCAGATCGTCTCTGAACGCCCGTATTTCCTGGAGCCACTTAGCGGAATCGAACCGCTGACCTACTGATTACGAATCAGTTGCTCTACCATCTGAGCTAAAGTGGCAATCGAGAGTGTTCTCTTCTATACCAACCAGCGGGCTGCGTCAAGCCTCTCTGCGGTCTGCTCGACGGGGGTGAATCCTGCTGACGTGGCGGGTAGATAAAACTGCTTGCAAAAAAATCAACCGATGTTATTGTTATGTCAATATAAAATAATAGTTTTATTATTACAGTATGTTGTGTTGATATGTGGGGTGCTTTTGGTGCGTATTTTGGCACAATAGGCTATTAGGTAAATATAAAGTCGTTTATGCTATTCGGGGGGCTTTATGCAAGCAGCCACGACAACGCAGCAGTCCGCTAGCGGGTTTGATGGTGCCGTAAGCGGTATGAATCTGCTCGATCTATTGCAGGTCAAGGGAATGGCCCGTTTTACCGGCAGAATAGTTGTCGAACGGGCCGACAAGACCGGGCTGCTGTTTTTTCGGGATGGTGAAGTGATACATGCCGAATTGGACAAGCTGGAAGGCAAGGCTGCCTTTGATGCGATTGTGGTCTGGGGTGGCGGCAGCTTCAGGGTGGAGCCCAAGGTTACAACGACGCGGCAGACGTTGAGTGACAAGTTGCAATTTCTCCTGATGGATGCGGTTCGCCTGCAGGACGAGACGGCTGCCGGACTGCAACAGCAGGCAACAATGGCGGATGCGGCGCACAAAGGGCAGGGGGCCACGATGAAAGAGCGTCTTGCTGGTGTCAGCGGTCTGGTCGACGCAGTGGTGACCAATCGGCAGGGTGAGATGATGCAGGCAATGGGCGCGGGTGCGGATGGCCTGGTGGCCCAGGGGATGTATCTGGTAAGTACCTCGGAGCGGGTTGGTGAGGGTATGGGGCTCGGCCGGTTTAAAGGTGCAGTTATTCAGGGGGACAAGGCGCACCTGGTCGTGTTGGAAGGCCCCAAAAATTACCTTTTTGCCGAGGTGAATGGCGAGGCCAAACCGTCTGCTGTTGAGTCTGACATCCGCAGGGCCCTGTCCGGGCAGAACTAGGGGGCGGCCATGGAATCGATGCTGAGTGGCGTGCTTACCTCGCCTGGTGTGATGGGAGGGCTGATCACGGATGATACCGGCCGGGTGCTGGTACAATCATTGCCAGCCATGTTTGTGCAGGAGCAGGTGGTCGCGGCGGCGGCAGCGCTGGCTGAACAGCAGATCGGGCTGGAGGAGATGACCGGCGGGGTGCGGTTGGGGGAGTTGCGTTTTGAGCTGGCCCGGGTGATCGTCCGTCCGGTGGCGGAACGTTCAATCGTGCTGATCTGTGAACATGGGGCCAATCTGCAGATGCTTTCCATCGCCTTGAACGTGGCCGCCAAGAAACTTGAAAAATTGCCGGCTCCTGCGGCGGTAACCGTGGCTCCTCGAGAACTCTCCCCACCGACCCAATCAGGTACTGGCTGGACGTTCATGCCGCTTGCCATCGATAACGGCAAACAGCTGCTGCGTGTGGTGATTATCGAAAAAACCGCCGGCACCTTCTGGGAATCGATGGAGGAGCATATCTCGGTGAACCGGGCCACCTGTCGCAGTATCTGGCGGCACTACAACAGCAATCCCTCCAAGAAGTTCATCCTGGGCAATCCTATGACCAAGGTGACCTCGAGCATCCCTCTGCAGATCATTGAAAACGACAAGGAGAACAGATACGATGGCGCCGTGCTGATAACCCTTGCCGCTGCGGAACATCTGGGGGTAAAGGATAGTGACCAGGTAACGGTGGAGGTGCCCAAGGGGACCGGCCTGTTCGGCTGGGAGGGGATCTAGCCAACCTGCGATAGAGACCAACTCCGCGGCCGCACTCGCAAGGGTGCGGCCTTTTTGTGGCGATGTGATATGCTCGGCCGCAGGAGGCCGTTATGGACGCAATTAAGCGGGCAGCCGAGCTGGTGGCCCAGGCAGAGGTGTTCGTCATCACCGCCGGCGCCGGCATGGGGGTGGATTCCGGGCTGCCTGATTTTAGGGGCAACCTTGGCTTCTGGCAGGCCTACCCGCCCTATGCCCGGCTGGGGCTCTCCTTTGCGGAATGCGCCAATCCTGAGCAGTTCGTCCGTGACCCGGCCTTTGGCTGGGGTTTTTACGGTCACCGCACCAACCTGTACCGCACCACGGTTCCCCATTACGGCTTTACCCTCATCCGGCACTGGATCGAGGAGCGGCAGGCCCCGCACTTTGTGGTCACGTCCAACGTGGACGGCCAGTTTCAAAAGGCGGGATTCGATGACGAACAGCTGCTTGAGGTGCACGGCTCGATCCACTGGCTGCAGTGCCTGCGTCCCTGCTGCGACACCATCTGGCCCAACCGCGAGCAGGTCACGGTGGACGAGGTCACCATGCGGGCCGGCCATATCCCCCGCTGCCCGCGTTGCGGTGGCGTGAGCCGGCCCAACATCCTGATGTTCGGCGATTGGTCTTGGCTGCCTGAGCGCACTCACACCCAGGAGGCCAGGTTCCGGCTGTTTCTGGAGGAACAAGGAAATAAAAAAATCGCGGTGATTGAACTGGGGGCCGGCACCGCCATCCCCACCATCCGGGCTACCTCGGAGCGGATCGGCTGGAATCATCCGGATGCAACGGTGATCCGGATCAACACCCGCGAGCCGGAAATCAAAGCGCCCCACTTAGGCTTGGCCTGTGGGGCGTTGGAAGGGTTACAGCGGATAGAGGCATTGCTCGGTTAGTGGTGATGCTCCGCATCGGCGCTGGTCATGAACAGCCGGCCATGCTTGACCCCTTTGACCCTCAGCAGTTCGTCGGCGATGCGGTGAATCTCACGGGCCGTGCCGCGCAGGATCAGCACCTCCAGGCAGTTGTGGGCATCCAGGTGGACATGCAGGGCTGAGACCACCTGGTGGTGATGCTGGTGCTGGTGTTCGGTCAGCTTGTCGGACAGGTCGCGTACATGGTGGTTGTAGACCATGGTGACGGTGCCGACCATCTCCTCATTGCCGCTCTCCTGTTTTTCCTCCACAATGGCGGCCCGGATCAGGTCGCGGATCGCCTCGGAGCGGTTCTGATACCCCTTCTGGGTCAACAGTCGGTCGAAACTCTCCAGCAGGTCACTGTCGATCGAGATGCCGAAACGGGTGGTGTCGCCCATCGCCAACCTCCTCCTCCAAGCCAATGGTGGGAGGAACGAGGATTTTTTCGTTCTGGCCACGCCGCTGAGTGGTGCGGCCAGGGCGAAAAAAGACCGTTCCTACTTTTTCATCGCTTCATCCATGACCTTGTAGGCACAAAACGCCCCGCACATGGTGCAGGCGCCGTGGTCGGCAACCGGCGAGTTGGCCCGGTACTCGCGGGCACGGTCAGGATCCAGCGCCATGGCGAACTGGCCATCCCAGTCCAGCTTCTTGCGGGCCTTGGCCATCATGATATCCTTCTCGATGGCCCCCGGCACCCCTTTGGCCACGTCGGCGGCATGGGCGGCGATGCGTGAGGCGACGACACCAACTCGTACATCCTCGATCTCCGGCAGGGCCAGGTGTTCGGAAGGGGTGACGTAGCAGAGGAAGTCGGCCCCGGCAGCACCGGCGATGGCGCCGCCGATGGCGCAGGTGATATGGTCGTAGCCCGGTGCGATGTCGGTCACCAGCGGTCCCAGCACGTAGAACGGCGCGCCGTGGCAGAGCCGTTTTTGCAGCTGGATGTTGGTCTGGATCTGGTTCAAGGGCACATGGCCCGGTCCTTCGATCATCACCTGCACGCCGGCGTCCCAGGCCCGCTGGGTCAGCTCGCCCAGGATGATCAGTTCATGGATCTGGGCCCGGTCGGTGGCATCGGCCAGGCAGCCTGGGCGGAAGCCGTCCCCCAGCGAGAGGGTAATGTCGTACTCTTTAACGATCTCCAGCAGCCGGTCGAAGTTCTCGAACAGCGGATTTTCCCTGTTGTTGTGCAGCATCCATTCGATGGTGAAGGCGCCGCCGCGGGAGACCACATCCATGATCCGCCCCTCGTTCTTCATCCGTTCAACGGTGGAGCGGGTCACGCCGCAGTGCACGGTGATAAAGTCCACCCCGTCGTCGGCATGCTTGATAATGCCGTTGAAGATGTCATCCACGGTCATCTCCACCATGGCCTTCTTTTTGACCCGCACCGTATCGGTGGCGGCCTGATAGAGCGGCACCGAGCCGATGCAGGCGGTGGTCTCGGCCACGATGGCGCGGCGGATTTCGTCCACCGGGCCGCCGGTGGACAGGTCCATGATGGCGTCGGCACCGTATGTTACCGCCACGCGGGCCTTTTCCAGCTCTTTGGTGATGTCGGTGTCGTCGGCCGAGGTGCCGATGTTGGCGTTGACCTTGGTGCGCAGACCGGCCCCCACCGGCAGCGGCACGCCGTGCTGGTGGGTCTTGTCGTTGTGGCAGATGATGATGGTGCCTTTGGCGATGCCGTCGCGGATCAGCTCAGGTGTCACGCCTTCAGCGGCGGCGGCGGCCTTCATCTTGTCGGTGATAATCCCTTTGCGGGCGTATTCCAGTTGGGTCATTGGTCTGTTTCCTTTGCTGCGAGATAATGGTTCACCGGTCCGTGCCCTTTGCCCAGCGGGCGGGCCAGGCGGATGGCGGCGGTGATGAACTGTTTTGCCCGCCGGACCGCCTCCACCAGCGGTTCGCCCTGGGCCAGGAAGCTGGCGATGGCCGAGGCGAAGGTGCAGCCGGTGCCGTGGGTGGCGCTGGTGAAGATCCGTTCGGCATTGAAACGATGGATGGTGCTGCCGTCGAACAGGATGTCATGCGCTTCCGATCCGGTCAGGTGTCCTCCTTTGACCAGGACGTTGGCGGCTCCCAGTGCGTGCAGGTCGCGGGCGGCCTGCTCCATCTCCGCCAGGGTAGTGATGCGGCGGTTCAGCAGCCGTTCCGTCTCCGGCAGGTTGGGGGTCAGCAGGTAGGCCTGTGGCAGCAGGTCGCGGATGAAGATGGCAACCGCATCACGTTCCAGCAGGTGTGTGCCTCCCGTGGCAACCATCACCGGATCCACCACGGTGGGCACGAGCCTCGGCTGATCGGCCAGTTGTTCGGCCAGCATATCGATGATAGCCGGAGTATGGAGCATGCCGGTCTTGATGACATCAACCGGCAGGTCGGACAGCACCGCATTCAGTTGGTCTTTGACAAAGCTGGGGGGCAGGCCGTGGATCGACTGCACGCCGCGGGTGTTCTGGGCGGTTAGGGCGGTCAGCACCGAGGCACCGTAGCTGCCGAGCAGCGTGACGGTCTTCAGGTCGGCCTGGATGCCGGCCCCACCGCTGGAATCACTGCCTGCCACGGTCAGCACCGTCCCGCGAGGGAACGGCAAGGTACGGTTGAACAGCAGACGCAACTCTGCCACGGCTTGGTCCGGGCAGGAGGCTGACAGTACCGACGAAATCACCGCCACGGCGTCGGCCCCCGCATCGATCACCCGGCAGGCGTTGGACGGACTGATGCCGCCGATGGCCACGATCGGCAGGCGTACCTTGTCGCGGATGGCTGTCAGGCCGGCGGTACCGGGTATCTGGGTGACCGCCTTGCTGCCGGTGGGGTACATGGCCCCAAAACCGAGGTAGTCAGCGCCTTGCTCTTCGGCCGTGCGGGCCTCTTCCTGGTTGTGGGTGGAGACCCCGATGATCTTGTCCGGCCCGAGCAGTTCACGGGCGGCGGCAACGCTGCCGTCCTGCTGTCCCAGGTGCAGGCCGTCGGCGTCCAGTTCGCGGGCCAGCCTCACGTCGTCATTGACGATGAACAGCACGCCGTGAGCAGCACAGAGCCGCTTCAGGGCTGCCCCCTCTTCGAGGCATGCCTCATAGGGCTTTTCTTTTGCCCGGTACTGCACGGTCTGCACCCCGCCGTGCATGGCCCTGCGGACACGCTCCAGCAGATTCTCGTGCTGGTCGGTAATCAGATAGACGCCGGCGATTGACCGATCTGCAGCGTTGGTCTTGGCGGACAGCTGGACCAGTCGCAGGCTTGAGCGTGTTTGGGTGGACATAAAACGTGCCTCGTAGACAGAAAAAGCCGCTCTGCTGGATACAGAGCGGCCCTGGTGTCGGTGACTTCCAAGCAGGCCGCTTTCCTCCGCCGGCATTACCCGGTTCAGGTTCAGGGGTTCAGCATAGGTGCTGTCTCAGCCGGATGCTTTTGTAAAACAGGCTCCCCCAGGGCAGGCATCACCATACGCTAAAACGTATATCTCGTCAACTGCTTCAAAACATTGTTTTCTCGTTGCCGAGCACCGTCGACCGTGGTAAGAATTCAGGCTATGTATGACAGTCGTCCAACCTTTGCCGAGATAAATCTGGCCGCCCTGCGGGAGAATTACCGAACCGTACGGGCCTCTGTCCCTTCAAATGCCGGTGTGCTGGCGGTGGTCAAGGCCGATGCCTACGGTCATGGTTTTCTGGAAATCAGCCATGAGCTGGAGCAGCAGGGCGTTGATGCCTTTGGGGTGGCCTTTCTGGCAGAAGCGATCCAGTTGCGGAAAAGCGGCATCGATAAGCCGATCCTGCTGCTGGGTGGTATCTATCCCGGTCAGGAGCGCAAGTGCGTCGGTTATAACATCTCCACCGCGGTCTTTTCGCTGGAGCAGTTACAGGCGTTGGATCATGCGGCCGCCAAGCTGTACCGCAAGGCCTTGGTGCATATCAAGGTGGACACCGGCATGGGGCGCCTGGGGGTTCCCTACAACGAGGTGCCGGCCTTGCTGGATGCCCTCAAACTACTGCCGAATATCTGTCTGGAGGGGGTGGTCTCCCACTTCTCTTCGGCCGATGAGCTGGATGAGGCGGGCCAGTACTATACCCGCATGCAGGCCGAGCGTTTCGGCTGGGCCGTGCAACAGGTCCACAAGGCTGGCTTTGTGCCGCGGTATGTGCATATTGCCAACAGCGCCGGGGCGCTTCTCAAGGATTACCCGTTCTGTAACCTTGTCCGTCCCGGCATAACCCTGTATGGCGCCCTGCCGTCCTCCGATTTTCAAGGCAAATTGCAGTTGCGGCCGGTGATGCAGCTCAAAAGCAGGATCGCCATGGTAAAATGGGTGGAATCAGGCACGTGCATCAGCTACGCGCGCCGCTTTACGGCCGACAGCAGGCGTTTGATTGCCAGTGTGCCGGTGGGGTATGCCGACGGTTACTGTCGGGCCCTGACCAATAAGGGGCAGGTGCTGGTACGCGGGGAGCGGGCCCCGGTTTCGGGGACCATCTGCATGGACTGGTTCATGCTGGATGTCACCCATATCCCTGGTGTGGCGGTGGGGGATGAGGTCACCCTGATGGGGTGTGATCAGCAGGGCAACTGCATACGGGCCGAGGAGCTGGCCGAGTGGGCCGGCACCATTCCGTACGAGATATTTTGCGGCATCAGCAAACGGGTGCCGCGGGTATACCTGAAATGACCAATAAAAAGATCAGACTGACACAGATGGTCAAGGCGGCCGGCTGAGCGGCCAAGCTGGGCCCGGAGGGCCTGGAAGCTGCTCTGTCGGGGCTTGTACGCCCTTTCTACCCCCAATTGCTCGTGGGACCTGAGACGTCCGATGATGCGGGGGTCTATTGCCTGACGCCGGAGCTGGCCTTGGCCGAGACCTGCGACGTAATCACCCCGCCGGTGGACGATCCGCGCCAGTTTGGCCGGATCGCTGCCGCCAACGCCCTGTCCGATATCTATGCCATGGGGGCCCGGCCGGTTACGGCCATGAACCTGGCCTTTTTCCCTGCCTGCAGTCAGGAACCCTGGGTGCTGGCCGAGGTGCTGGCCGGTGGTCAGGAGGCCTTGAATGAGGCCGGCTGCTGCCTGGTGGGAGGACACACCGTTGAGGACGACGAGTTCAAGTACGGCCTGGCGGTGACCGGCACCCTCCATCCCGAGCGAATTCTCCGCAATAATGCTGCCCGTCCTGGCGACCGACTGTTGTTGACGAAACCCTTGGGCAGCGGCATCATCTCCACCGCCATCAAGGGGGAGATGGCGGCACCGGAGGTGGAGGCCGAGGCGATCCGGTGGATGTCACTCCTGAATAAGGCTGCGGCCGAGCTGATGGGCAACCATAATCCCAGCGCCTGTACCGATGTGACCGGTTTCGGTCTGATCGGCCATTGCTGCGAAATGGCCCGTACAACCACGGTGAGCATCGTGTTGCAGCTTGATGCCATCCCGCTGATGGGTAACCTGGCGGCACTGGTCGGTGATGGCATGGTGCCGGCCGGCTGTTATCGCAACCGCGACTATTATACCGCCTTGCTGGACAGCACGCCGATCCCTCCGGAACGCCTGCTGCCGCTGTTTGATCCTCAGACCTCCGGCGGTCTGCTGATCGCCTTGGCCCCTGCCGATGCCGACCGTTTCCAGGCCGCTGCGGATGATGCCGGCATCTTTGTCCGACCGGTGGGTGAGGTGCTGGAACGCCAATCCCTGCCGGTCTGTATCCGCTAGCCGTTTCGTTTACGCCCCATGTACGCCATCGCCTTTGATCTGGGCACCACCACCCTGGCCGCCTCATTGCTTGATCGAGACACTGGGCGGCGATGCGCCCTGTTGGGGGGGCTGAACCCCCAGCGGAGGTTCGGTGCCGATGTGGTCTCACGATTGGAGGCGGCCCTTAACGAAGCTGCGGCCGCCACTACCATGACCGCCCTCATCCGTACGGAACTGGCCCTTTTGGCAGAGCGGCTGCTGGCGGAGGCCGGCGTGGCGCCGCAGCAGGTGTCCATGGCGGCCTTGGCGGGAAATCCTGCCATGCAGCATATGCTGATGGGCTGGCCGGTCGAGAGCCTTGCCAGACCCCCATTCCGGCCATCTCATACAGAAGGTGTCACGGTAGATGCCGCACTGCTTGGGTGGCGCTTTTGTGAACAGCTCTACCTGTTTCCGCAACCCGGGGGGTTTGTGGGGGGGGATACGGTTGCGTTCCTGGCCGGCTGTAACGCGTCGGGCCGCAACAGCCCCGCCCTGTACCTGGATATGGGGACCAACGGCGAGATGGTGCTGGATGACGGTACCACCCTGTGGGCAACCTCGGCCGCTGCCGGGCCGGCCTTTGAAGGCGGGAACCTCCGCCACGGCATGCCTGCCCTGCCTGGCGCTATCAGCGAGGTGTCGCTGGACCATGACCGTTTGCGGATTGATACCATCGGTCATGGCAGGCCACAGGGGGTCTGCGGCTCTGCGGTCATCAGGTTGGTGGCCTTGCTGCTTAAGGAGGGGATCATCGAGGGCTCGGGCCGTCTGCTGCCCGCCCTCGAGGTGGGATCGCCGTTGGCGACCAGGATCATCACCCTGGATGGTGAGCCGGCCTTTGTCCTGTATCGCGATGCCCAAGGGCAGGTGCTGGTATCACAGCATGACATCCGGCAACTACAGCTTGCCAAGGGGGCCGTCCGGGCAGGGTTGGAGGTGCTTTTGGAACGTGCGCGTATACGTTACGACGCCTTGCAGGACCTAGTCTTGACCGGCTCTTTCGGGGCTGTTCTGGCGCCGGCCGACCTGAAAACCGTTGGCATCTTCACAGGGGAAATGGTAAAAAAATGCCACTTTGTCCCGGAAGGGGCCCTGTCTGGCGTTGAACTGGCGCTGACCCAACCTGACGGTATCCGTATGGTTGATCGACTCGCTGCGCGTTTTAAGGTGGTGCCGCTCTCAGGGACACCGTTGTTCGAACGGAAATTTTTCGAACAGATTGACTTTCCCGCATAACGTTCCACATTTTTGTAGGTATGGTACAACCATCAGAAAAGGGGTTTATGTATGGCAAGGATTACTCGTGCATTGATCAGTGTGTCTGATAAAACCGGCGTGGTTGCGTTTGCAAAGACGCTTGCCGGCTATGGCGTGGAGATACTCTCCACGGGCGGCACCGCCAAGCTGTTGCGTGAGGCCGGGTTGAACGTTAAGGATGTTTCCGAGTTCACCGGTTTTCCCGAGATGCTGGATGGCCGTGTCAAGACGTTGCATCCCAAGGTCCACGGCGGCCTGCTCGGCATCCGTTCCAACCCCGAGCACCAGGCCAAGATGCAGGAGCATGGCATCCAGCCGATTGATCTGGTGGTGGTGAACCTCTATCCGTTTGAGGCCACTGTGGCCAAGCCGGATTGCACCTTGGAGGCTGCTATCGAGAATATCGACATCGGCGGTCCCACCATGCTGCGCTCCGCAGCAAAAAACAACCGTGATGTGACCGTGTTGGTTGACAGCACGGATTACCAGCCGGTGCTTGACGAGATGGCCGCCTCTGGCGGCTGTGTCTCGGAAAAGACCAATTTCCGTCTGGCAGTGAAGGTGTATCAGCATACCGCAGCCTATGACGGCGCCATCTCCAACTGGCTCGGTGTCCGTCTGGAAGCTGAATTGGTAGAGTATCCCGATACCTTCACGATGCAGGTCAAAAAGGTGCAGGATCTGCGCTACGGCGAAAATCCCCATCAGACAGCCGCCTTTTATGTCGAACACAACGTTACCGAGCCGTGCGTGTCGAATGCGGTGCAGTTGCAGGGCAAAGAGCTGTCCTTCAACAACATCATCGACCTGAATGCTGCCATAGAGACGGTGAAGGAGTTTAACGGCAAGCCGGCCGCCGTCATTATCAAGCATACCAACCCCTGCGGCGTGGCCTTGGGCGATTCGTCGCTGAACGCCTATCTGAAGGCCCGCGAATGCGACCCGGTGTCGGCCTTCGGCGGTATTGTCGGCTTTAACCGGCAGGTGGATGCCGATGCAGCCAGGGAGCTCACCTCCACCTTTCTGGAGGCGGTGATCGCCCCTGGATACACCCAAGAGGCGCTGGACATTTTCACGGCCAAAAAGAATGTACGGGTGATGCAGGTGCCGTTGTTGGGCGACTATCTCCAGAACGGCTACGACATGAAGCGGGTGGTTGGCGGCCTGTTGCTGCAGGGACGCGACCTGGGTATGGTCGCTGCGGCTGACTGCCGGGTGGTCACCCAGCGGACGCCAAACGATACGGAACTGGCCGCTCTTGATTTTGCCTGGCGTGTCTGTAAACATGTAAAATCAAACGCCATCGTCTTTACCACGAGCGATCAGACCGTTGGCATCGGCGCCGGTCAGATGTCCCGGGTGGATTCATCCAAGATTGCCGTACAAAAGGCGCTCCTGCCGGTCAAGGGGACCGTGCTGGCTTCGGATGCCTTCTTCCCGTTCCGCGATGGCGTCGATGCCGCGGCCGAGGCCGGGGTGACCGCCATCATCCAGCCGGGGGGGAGCATACGGGATGAAGAGGTGATCCAAGCGGCAAACGAACACGGGATTGCGATGGTCTTTACCAACATGCGTCATTTCCGTCACTAGGATCGTCCCCTTTTCCGCGATCTCGGCGTCAGATGTTGCGAATGCCTGGGCAGCGTACTCCTTTCGTACGGCTCCAGGCATTCGCTCATCTGTTCTTGACCTCACGAAAAGTTGAACGATCCGATAGAGAGGTGAACGGTATGAAAGTCTTGGTGGTGGGCGGCGGTGGCCGCGAGCATGCCTTGGTCTGGAAGATAGCCCAGTCGCCGCTGGTGTCGCAGGTCTACTGCACCCCCGGCAATCCCGGTACGGCCAGCCTTGCGGTAAACGTACCGATCAAGGCCGACGAAATTGACAAGCTGCTGGGGTTTGCCAAGTCGGAGGGGATCGATCTGACCGTGGTCGGTCCTGAGCAGCCGCTGTCACTGGGCATCGTCGATCTGTTTCAGGAGTACGGCCTCAAGGTATTCGGCCCCAGTCGTGCTGCCGCACGGATCGAGGCCAGCAAGGCCTTTTCCAAGGATCTGATGCGTAAATACGACATCCCCACGGCAGCCTACGGTGTCTTTACCGAGGTCGAACCGGCAGAGGCCTTTATTCGGCAGACCGGCGCCCCGATTGTGGTAAAGGCCGATGGTCTGGCAGCCGGTAAAGGGGTGGTGGTAGCCCTGACCGTTGAGGAGGCCGCTGCTGCGGTGCGGGAGATGCTCTCGGGCAACGCCTTCGGTTCGGCCGGCTCGCGGGTGGTGATCGAGGAGTTTCTGGAGGGGGAGGAGGCCTCATTTCTGGCAATCACTGACGGAAAAGAGGTAATCCCCTTGGCCTCGGCACAGGACCATAAGGCGATCTTCGATGGCGATAGGGGGCCTAACACCGGAGGTATGGGCGCCTACTCGCCGGCGCCGGTGGTAACCCCCCAGGTGCATGATGCCGCCATGGAGCAGGTAGTGCGGCGGGCAGTGGCTGGCATGGCCGCCGAGGGCTGTCCGTATCGTGGGGTCCTGTATGCCGGCCTAATGGTGAAAGACGGGCAGGTAAAGACCTTGGAGTTTAACGCCCGCTTCGGCGATCCCGAGTGCCAGCCGCTGCTTATGCGGATGAAATCAGATCTGGTGCCGCTGCTTTTGGCGGTGGCCGAAGGCAGCTTGGCCGGCAGGTCCATCGAATGGCACGATCAGGCTGCGGTCTGTGTGGTTATGGCTGCCGAGGGCTATCCCGGGGAGGTTACCAAGGGGGATGCCATCTCCGGTCTTGAGGCTGCCGACATGTTGGAAGGCGTGACGGTGTTCCACGCCGGCACCACCGAGCGTGATGGCGCCGTCGTCACCTCCGGCGGCCGTGTTCTCGGGGTGACTGCCCTGGGGACGACGGTGGCTGCTGCCATTGCACGGGCATATCAGGGCGTTGGCACGATCAATTGGCGTGGTGTGCAGTTCCGTCGGGATATCGGTCAAAAAGCGCTCAATCGAGGTGTTTAAACGGTTTTTGGACTGGTTTTTGCTTGACATGTATACAGGAGGTATGTATGTAGGTGCCTCACATTTTAAAACCTCAAGGAGGTAGTACACCAATGAAGAAAACAGCTCTTACTCTTATCGCCATCGTCGCTTTTGCCGGTTCCGCCTTTGCCGCAGGCAAGGACGTGATTGTGTTCAACGCCAGCATGGGCAAGGTCTCCTTCCCCCACAAAAAGCACCAGGAAATGATGAAGGCTGACGGCTGCAAGGCCTGCCACCCCGCCCTGTTCCCGATGAAAGAAGATAACCCGGGCAAGGAAAAGGCCCACAAGGCCTGCGGCGACTGCCATGCCAAGAAGAACGGCCCCCTGCCGACAGCAGCCTGCACCAAGTGCCACAAGCGTTAAATTGACGGCTGTTAGCAGCTTGAAGGGTCGGCGATCTCCGCCGGCCCTTTTTTTGTCGGCGAGCGGCCCGGGTCGAACAAAAAACCGCTACCCTTTTTGAGTAGGATACGCTATAAATCAAACCATAATACAGGACATAAATAGTCGGGTATATGCGCCTGTTTTAATCCATCGCTCGGAGAGATCGCCTTGAGTGTCAACGAACGTAGCCTGGTACAGCAAATCTGGGACTTTTTCTGTTCGCTTAAACTGACCTTATTCCTCCTGATTACCCTGGCCATAACCTCGATCATCGGGACTATCATCCCCCAGTTCCCCAACATTGACGACCGATACTGGGGCACCATCAGCACCACCAAGAAGGCGCTCTACGATAAATTGGGCTTCTTTGATATGTATCACTCGTGGTGGTTTCTGGCGCTGCTCGCACTGTTCGCCATCAATCTGATCTCATGCTCCATCAAACGGCTGCCTCATGTCTTTAAATTTGTCTCCGAACCGGCCACCACCCTCTCAGAGGCACAGCAGAAGATATTCCCCTCCCGTGACATCAAGCTGACGGCGTCTCTGGAAGAGAGCAAGGAACGGCTGGCGGCCTTTCTGGGTACTGAATTTGCGAAGCCGGTAATCACCCCGGTGGACCACCATTACCACCTGTTTGCCCAGAAAAATCCCTGGTGCCGTCTGGGGGTCTACGTGGTGCACTTCAGTATCGTGGTGATCTTCGTTGGGGCCATTATCGGCACGTTATTCGGTTACAAGGGGTTTGCGGCGATTGTGGAGGGTGAGTCCGTCAATTCCATCGAGGGGCGTGACGGCAAAACCATCCCGTTGGGGTTCGAGGTGCATTGCGATCAGTTCACCGTGTCGTATTATAACGCACCCGGGGGTGAGGGCAGAACCCCCAAGTCCTTCAAGAGTATTCTGACCATCTCCGAAAACGGCCATGTGGTGCCGGGCTATAAGAATGCCCGTCTGATTGTCAATGAGCCGCTTACCTATAAAGGGTTCACCTTCTACCAGTCAAGCTATGGTCAGGCGAGCGATCCGACTACCTTCTTCTTTACGGCACGCAACCGGGAGACCGGCAGGATGGAACAGGTGGCGCTCCGCCCCGGTGAACAGACCCGGCTGTCCGACGGACGTGAAGCCACCATCGTCGATCTGACCGACAATCCCGGCGAAGGTCTGGTGGCCACTCTGCAGCTGTGGGGCAGGACGGGGGAACCGCAGGTGTTCAGGGTGTTCAAAGACCAGCCGACGCTCGATGAACTGCGTGGCGACCGTCTGATCTTCGTCTTTACTGGCACAGATGCCCGGATGTACACCGGCCTCCAGGTCTCCAAAGACCCTGGTGTATGGGTGGTCTGGATCGGTTGCATCATGATGTGCGTCGGGTTGTGCATCGCCTTTTTCATGTCTCACAAGCGGGTCTGGATCGTGCTCAGCCCCGGTTATGCCCGTATCTTCGGCAACGCCAGCAAAAATCAGCCGGCCTTTATGACCGAATTTGAAGCCCTTGCAGAGAAACTGCAGAACCAGAACATCTAACGGAGGAAGCACCGTTTATGCTGAGCGCAAAATTATTCAATATCACCACCATTTTCTATATGGCCTCCACGGTCGCCTTTTTCGGGTATCTGGCCGGTCGCAACAGATACGTTGGTCTGGCCGGCACATTGCTGGCTTGGTGCGGCTTTGCCATCCAGGGGGTGGCAACCGGTCTGCGCTGGAAGGAGTCCTACGCTGTGGGGCTCGGTCATATCCCCCTTGCCAACCTGTATGAATCAGTCGTGTTCTTTTCGTGGAGTATTGTGCTGATCTTTGGCATCATCGACCTTAAGTACAAGTACCGGGTAATCGGCGCCTTTGTGATGCCGTTTGCCCTGTTGGGGATGACCTGGGCCCAGCTGTACCTCCCCACCGACATAAGTCCCCTGATGCCGGCGCTGCAGAGCAACTGGCTCACGTACCACGTCCTTACCTGCTTCCTCGGCTATGCCGCCTTCGCCGTGGCCTGCGGGGTTTCCATCATGTATCTGATCAAATCCAGGAGCGAAAGCAAGGCCACAGATGCCGCAGGTGGACTGCTGGCCATGTTCCCTCCCACCAAGGCGTTGGATGAGCTGAATTACAAGGCGATCATGGTCGGCTTCCCCCTCCTGACTCTGGGGATCATCACCGGCGCCGCCTGGGCCAACTACGCCTGGGGCACCTACTGGAGCTGGGATCCGAAGGAGACCTGGTCGCTGATCGTCTGGTTTATTTACGCCGCCTTCCTCCACGCCCGCTTCACCAAAGGTTGGGTTGGCCGCCGGGCCGCCTGGCTGTCGGTGATCGGCTTTGCCGCCACCATCTTCTGTTATCTGGGGGTGAACCTGTTCCTGTCGGGGCTCCATAGCTACGGCAGCCTGAATTGACGGAAAAACGTTCGCACTGCGTGAAGAAATAAGGTAGAGTACGAAAAACCGGGGGAACCCGGTTTTTCCTTTTGAAGGGGTGCCGTGTGACCAGCGTGTCGATCATCATACCGATTCGTCCGGGACTGACGCCCCAGGCACTGGGGGGGGTACAACGTCTTGTCTGGCCTGCGGGCCAGCTCGAACTGTTGGTTGCGGAAGGGGAAAATCCCAGCCGGCAGCGTAACCAGGCGGTAGCGCAGGCCAGCGGCGAGATCGTCTATTTTCTGGACGATGATTCCTTGGTTGATCCCGACTGCCTTCAACGTCTGGATGAGCATTTCCGCGACCCGACGGTGGTGGCGGTGGGGGGACCATCCTGTACACCGACCACCGATTCGCTGCTGCAGCGGGCCATCGGTCAGGTGTTGGGCACGGTGCTGGGGGCCGGCGGGGTGCGCAACCGATACCGGGCGGTGGGCGCGGTGCGTGAGACCAACGAACGGGAGTTGATCCTGTGCAACCTGGCGGTGCGTACCTCGTCCTTTCTGGCCTGTGGCGGCCTTGATGAGCGGCTTTATCCCAACGAGGAGAATGAATTCCTTGACCGTCTCCAGGCTGGTGGCGGCAGGTTGCTGCATGATCCTCAGCTGGCGGTTGTGCGGAGCCAGCGGCCGACCCTGGCGGCCTTTGCCCGCCAGATGTTCCGTTACGGGAGGGGGCGTGCCCGTCAGACCAGGCTGGCCGGTGTTTCGGGCCTTATGCCCTTTGTCCCGCTGGCGTTTATCCTCTACCTAGTCACTATCCCATTGATTGTGGCGCCGCTGTGGCGCCTCCCCCTGGCCGGCTACGCCCTGGCCTGCCTGCTGTGCGGGCTGAAGGCGGCGGTGGCGAGCCGTGAACCAGGTTTTGCACTGCTGGTGCCGCTGCTGTTTCCGCTCCTGCACCTGGCCAACGGGGTGGGGCTTGCGGCCGGCTTTCTACTCCCGCTACCCGCCCAATCATGCTATAACGGAGGTCACGTCACGGTGCGGCAGCTGCCGCTTACCGATCAGCCGGCAGGAGTTGTCTGACATGGACTTAAGCGTTGTTATCCCTATTTATTATGAAGAGGCCAATATCCGGCCGCTC
>JAJXUW010000046.1 GCA_021782545.1 Deltaproteobacteria bacterium
GGCAAAACAAATTGAAAAAGAGCTGAAAAACCAGAAGCACTGAACTGAAAGCAACAAGGCGAACTCAAAAAAACGACCGGCTTATTGAAGTGGGCTCGAATCGAGTCGATTTTCAACGGCCTGCTAGTATGCAATTTATGGAGTTAGGCAGAGTAGCATTCCCCTCTGACGGGGGCAAGCAAAACCCTGGTTATGGCCGGGTGCCGGACAGTTCGATAATTCGACGAGGCAACAGGTCGACCTGCCCTCCCCTGGCCCTGCTCGGGAATAACGCTGACGGGTAGCCGGATCAGCGCAGGCCGAGACGACTAAACAGCATCCCCACATACTTGTTAAGCGGATTGTCACGGTGCAGTTGCGGGAACAACAGCGGCTTCCTGATGCCGAGCTCATGCAAGAGCTGTCTGGCGGCCGCACTATCTCCATGGGCGAGCCCTTTTCGCAGGACCGAAATGGCCTCGGGCTTTCTGCCAGCCACCAGCAAGACGCGGGCAAGATAATAGTAGTGTTCGCTGTGATCCGGCTCCCTGGCTACAGCATCCTGGCAAAGAGCCAACCCCTTCATGATATGCCCCCGCTCCTTGGCGATACAAAACCCAAGACAGGGATACCAGGCAGGTTCATCATGCAACTTGAGGGCCGCCTCAACTCGCGCCAGAGCCGCCAGGGTATTGCCTGAGCGCAGCTCCAGAACCGCCCGTTGATACTCCTTGTGAGCCTTATCCGATTCGTACTGTTGGTTCAGACCATACTCCTTATAGTGCATGCCTCATCCCAAATGCAGTTCATCCAGCGACAACCGGTAACCGGACAGAAAATGATCGAGGAAATAGCCCACCTCCGGCAAAGGGCTTTTACGCAATCCCTCCAACTGCTCCTCGCCAGCTCGCTTAAACTCCAAGTTGCCGGACTTTTCCTCTTCCAGGCATTTAATCAGGGCCGCAATCTTATCGGCGGCCTTAACAACCGGCCGATACTCGGCATCATGCTCTTCAAAGAGAAACAACGGTTCATACACCGCGGCCAACTCGGGCGGCAGCATGGCCAGCAACTTGCGACGGGCGCGGTCTTCAAGCTGGTGGAAAGAACGCTTGAAACGGGGGTTAAAGTGCTTGACCGGGGTCGGCATGTCGCCGGTGAAGATCTCGCTTGCGTCGTGAAAAATGCCGTACAACGCTGCCCGACCGGGGTCAAGGGTGCCGTTGAAGTAGGTGTTGCGGATCACCGCCAGGGCGTGCGCCAGCATTGCCACATCCAACGAGTGTTCTTTGATGTTCTCGGCATGGGTGTTGCGCATAAGCCCCCAGCGGTTGATATACTGCATCCGTGCCAGGAAGGCGAAGAAGTCGTAACGGCCAGTCGCCCCGGTACTGTTCATCTGCATCTACATTGCCTCCCGGCTGCCAGACTGTTTAGCCACAGGTCACCCCGTTCCGCCCCTCATTCTTGCTGACATACATCAAATGGTCAGCCCGCTCCAAAACGGTCTGTTGCTGGTCATCCCGACAAACCAGCGTTGCACCGATTGAAACGGTTACCTTCAGACGTTCCTCCTTTGTCGTAAGAAAACTCCGTTCAATGAATACGCGTAGCCGCTCGGCAGCGGAGTTCCAGACCGTAATCCGCCGGTTCAGGTCGACGTAATAGACACCATCGAACAGGCTTTCAAGAAGGTTTTCCGTAGATATGTCGCTCATAACCGTCCCACTCAAACCCTCTCAAAGGTTTCGAACAGGGTCTTGTAATCGTCCAGTGCGTAACGATCCGTCATACCGGCCAGATAATCGGCAACTGTCCGCTCCACACCGTTCTGGTCGATCCTGCGATGATACTTTGGCGGCAAGAGGTTCGGGCGCTTGACGTAGGTCTCGTACAACCGTGAAAGCACATGTTCAGCCTTGACACGCATCTTGTCCACCCGGTGGTGCCGGTAAAGCCGTTCCTTGAGAAACTTCTTCAGGGCCAGATTCTCTTCCTCCACCTGCGGGCTGAAGTGTACCAGCACCTGGTTTACCCGTCGTAAGTTCTCCAGAGAACCGATACCGTGCTTCTGGATGTTTGCCCCGGTGGTCTCACAGATGTCGTTTATCTGCATGCCGATCAGACTGCTGACGGTACGTGCAACCAGCCGCCTGTCATCGATTGAAGGATAGTGTTCTCTCACCCTGCTGGCCATCCGCTCCCACAGCGCCACTTCTTTCAACAGCTCCAAGGTCAGGTAACCAGATTTGAGGCCATCATCAATATCGTGATTATTATATGCAATCTCATCGGCGTAGTTGATCAGCTGGGCTTCGACAGAGGGGACCGTACCTGGCAGAAATTCGTTCAGTATAGTGCGCGGCACATCATGGGGAGATGAATGCTTGAGAATGCCCTCCCGCACCTCCCAAGTCAGGTTCAGTCCATCAAAATCCGGATAACGTTCCTCCAACTGGTCAACCACCCGGAACGATTGATAGTTGTGTTCAAAGCCGCCATGTCCTTCCAGCAGCTGATTCAGGACCTCCTCGCCGGTATGGCCGAAGGGGGTGTGCCCTAAGTCATGGGCAAGGGCAAGAGCCTCCGTCAAATCCTGATTTAGCCTGAGTCGACGGGCAATGGCGGTACCGATCTGGGCCACCTCCAGAGAATGGGTCAAGCGGGTACGGTAGTAATCCCCCTCATGATTCAAAAACACCTGGGTCTTGTACTCAAGACGACGAAAGGCGGCGCAGTGGATAATCCGGTCGCGGTCACGCTCAAAGACCGGCCGGGGATCACCTGATACCTCCACATACCTGCGCCCTTTCGATTCGGCGCTCTTACAGGCGTACGGTGCCAAATCAGGCCGTTCGGTATAATCAAACATACGCCAACTCCTGTGACATGGGGGTGTTGTTTGACTGAAGAGTACTATCCGCTCCAGCGCTGGGCAAGTTTTTTCCTGAAATGTATGCTAGGCTTTGTCCCATGACAAACCAAGATCTGCACAGGCTGCTGGCCATTGACCGCTCTCAACTGCCGTCTGACGGTGGCCCACAGTACAACCGGCTGATCTTTGCCAACTCTCCCTACCTGCTGCAGCATGCCCAAAACCCGGTCGACTGGCGTGAATGGGGGGATGCCGCCAAGGATGAAGCAACGCAACGCAACCTGCCGTTATTTGTCTCTATCGGTTTTGCCACCTGCCACTGGTGCCACGTCATGGCCCACGAATCGTTTGAAGATGAAAAGATTGCCAAAATACTCAACCACGCCTTTGTGCCGGTCAAGGTTGACCGGGAGGAACGTCCCGACCTGGACGACTTTTGTATGGCGGCCTGCCAGGCGCTAACCGGTAACGGCGGGTGGCCGTTGAACTGTTTTCTCATGCCGGACGGCGCCCCTTTCTATGCCATTACATACCTGCCCAAGGTGTCCCAACAGGGGCGCAACGGCCTGCTGGAACTGCTGCAAAACATTGCCAGACTCTGGCGCCACAGGCCAGAGGCTGTTCTGCGTAATGCCGACGCCATTATGGGGGCGTTACGCCGTACAACCGCCCCCCCTCTTGATGACCAACCAGACAATCTGACCGAACTGGCCAGCCGCGCCGGCACCACCCTGCGGCAGAGCTACGATCATCAGTATGCCGGCTTCGGCAGCGCCCCTAAGTTTCCGATGCCCTCCTATCTGCTGTTCCTCCTGGAACGTGACGATACCACGCTCAACGAGATGGCCCTGCAGACGTTGCGCGCCATGCGACGCGGTGGCATTTGGGACCAACTGGGAGGAGGCATCCACCGTTACAGCACCGATCGGTATTGGTTGTTGCCTCACTTTGAAAAGATGCTCTACGACCAGGCCTTGGTGGCCTACACCGCCCTTACGGCCTACCAACTCACCGGTGAGGATTATTTTCTGGCAATGGCAGACAACCTGCTGGAATTCGTACTGCGCGACCTGAGCGCTCCTCAGGGTGGTTTTTACTGCGGGCTGGACGCCGATACGGCAGCCAGTGAAGGCGGCTGCTACCTCTGGAGCAAACACGAGTTGGAACGGATACTTGGTAAAGAGGCGGCGGTATTTTGCGAGCGCTACGGCGTAACGGAGACGGGTAACGTCGCGCTGCAGGGCAAAAATATACTGCACCACGCCATCACTATTGACGAGTTGACCAGACGTTACGGCCGAAACGAGACCGAGCTCACCATCCAACTCAACCAGTGTGTTCACCGCTTGGTAAAAATCCGCAATCGTCGCGAACAGCCGCTCAAGGACAAAAAGATCATCACCGCCTGGAACGGCCTGACCATCGCCGCCCTCGCCCGCGGAGGCGCCATAACCGGCAACAGGCATTGGCAAGATGCGGCCAGACAGGCCGTAGCCTTCATAAACGAGAGATTGGTCTTACCAGACGGCCGCCTGCTGCGCAGCTACCTGGTCGGTCCATCGCCGGTACGAGGCTTTCTTGAGGATTACGCCTATCTGGCTTGGGGGCATATCGAACTGTATCAGGCCACCCGCGAGCCGGCAGACCTTACCAGGGCCCAGAGGCTGTGCAGCGACGCCTTGCGACTCTTCAGCGGGGCTGATGGCCAGCTGCGTACCGCCGGCAGTGATGCCGAACAGATGCCGTTTGCAGTACCCGTTTTACGAGATGGTGCACTACTGTCCGGTGCCTCCGTCATGGCAACCTGTCTGGTTCAACTGGCGGTCATCACCGATGACAGGCGATGGTCTGAAGCGGCACAGACTCTTCTGACAGCTTATCATTCTAACCTCCAGACAGCCCCCATGAACAGTCTCCATTTGTTACAAGCCGGCTGCCAACTGCACGAGCAGACTTTCCCTAGCTTTTTAAAGAATAATAGGAATATAATAATAAATTGACCTTTTGCTATTGCAAGGGCCTCACGTGGGTCTGACGACCGCCTATTAAAAACTGAACGGATATCGTAAAGATAATGCACCGCCAAAATCACTCCGTAGAAGCCATGCGCCGATTCATCTGGATCAGCCTTACGTTTTCGCTAGTAGCACGCCTGATCCTATCGACGGTTTTGCCTCTTACCGACAAGACCGAGGCACGATACGCCGAAATTGCCAGATTGATGCTGGAAACCGGCAATTGGGTAACGCCTCAATACGACTACGGGGTCCCCTTCTGGGCAAAACCGCCACTGTCGACCTGGCTGTCGGCAGGCAGCATGGGGATCTTCGGCGTCAATGAATTTGCCGTCCGGTTACCGGAACTGCTCTTGACAATAGCGGGGCTGTGGCTTGTCTGGTTCATAGGAAAAAAACGGCATAACTTCGATTTTGGCCTGCTGAGCGCAGCCATTACAGCTTCTCTGCCATTGGTCTACATTGCCGCAGGCGCCGTGATGACGGATGCGAGCCTTGCGTTCTGCACCACCCTCTCCTTTGTCGCGTTCTGGCACGCCCTTACCGCCAACGACCATCAGGAGGCACGCCTGTGGGGGTACCTCTTCTTTATCGGGCAGGGACTTGGCTTGCTGGCAAAGGGGCCGGTCTGCATGGTGCTGACATTCGGCCCAATAATCCTTTGGATGCTGCCCCACCGAGCAGAACGGTTCAAAAACGTTTGGAAGCGGCTCCCCTGGGTTACCGGCAGTATCTTGATGCTCGTCATCGCTGTACCGTGGTACCTCCTGGCCGAACAGCGTACACCGGGATTCCTCGACTACTTCATAGTCGGCGAGCATTTCAAACGGTTTCTGGTCTCGGGGTGGCATGGCGACAAGTATGGCCACCCCCACATAGTGCCTATCGGCATGATCTGGTGGTACTGGTTTGTAGGGGCTCTGCCTTGGTCGCTGATCTTGTTTGCCTGGCTGGCCCGCCGCTACAATCGCCTGAAAGGATGGTTGAACGACGGGGATGGCTGGTTGTATTACCTGGTGTGCTGGGCAATTTTCCCGATGCTGTTCTTCACTTTAGCGCACAATGCGCTCTGGACGTATCCAATAAGCGGCCTGCCTGCCCTGGGCCTTATCTTTACGGAAGTATACTATCGCCTAACTACGGCAGAAGGGACCACCACCACAGCAAAGAAACCGTATTTCCGGTGGCTTTTCTATTTGCCAGGCCTATTGGCACTGATCGCATCACTGGCCGTTTTCTTCTTCCCCGAACTGGTCGCCGACTCGACCCAGAAACAGCTGGCTCAAAAATATATGGCGCTACGCCCCAGCAAAGACAGCGCTCTTCTCTATGTCGTCAACCGCTATTATTCGTCAGAATTCTACACCAACGGCAAGGCGCGGCACACCGGTGATATTGCAGAGCTCAACGGACTTTTGACCAATACGACAAAGGATTACATAGCCATAGACAAGGACTACATCAAATTGCTGCCAAAGGATTTTATGAATCACTTCAAAGTGGTGGCGACATTCGGCAATATGGCGCTCTGCGAAGAAATAACAGCAACCCAATAAACCAAACTGCAGGATCAATACAAAAAAGCCATATGCCAGAGGAGTACCAACTATGGCAGTACAACGCGGCAACAAAGCTACGGAAAAGATTGCTGGCGAACTGTTGCTTTACCATGCACGTACACAGGCCCCCTTTATCAGCTGCGTTCTTCCCGCGTACAATGAGAGCGGTAACCTGGGATCACTGATTCCGCTGCTCGCAAAACAGCTCGAAACGCTTTCGCCCACCTATGAGATAGTCATCGTTGATGACGGCAGTAGAGATGCAACTGCCGCGATTGCCGTACAACTGGCAGCCGACCACCCGGTCCGGCTGATACAGTTGGCCCGCAATTTTGGCAAAGAGAGCGCCCTCACGGCTGGCATCGACCATGCCCGCGGCGATATCCTTATCCTTATGGATGCGGACTTCCAGCATCCGATCGAGACCATCCCGCTCTTTTTCTCGTATTGGCAGCAGGGATACGACATGGTCTACGGAATCCGCACCGACCGCCATGACGAAAGCGCCATCAAGCGCAATCTGACCAACTGGTTTTATTCTTTCCTGACACGGGCCTCAAATACCGTTCCGATAGAGCCCAATGCTGGTGATTTCAGGCTGCTCGATCGTAGTGTGGTGGAGGCATTGCAGAAACTTCCGGAACGCACGCGCTTCATGAAAGGACTCTACAGCTGGGTAGGGTTCAAGAGCGTCGGCATCCCCTATCATGTGGAAAGCCGCAAGGCAGGCCAATCGGGGTTTAATTTCTGGAGGCTGCTGGAACTGGCGGTGACCGGCATAACCTCATTCACCAGCCTGCCCCTCCGTTTCTGTTCCGGGGCGGGCGCTGCCGTCTCTCTGCTGTCAATATTATACGGCTGCTACATTACACTGCGGACGCTGATATATGGCGTGGATCTACCGGGCTGGGCGACGCTGGTTGCCGGCATGAGCTTTCTGAGCGGCATTCAGTTACTGGCAATCGGCATCCTTGGCGAGTATATTGCCAAAATATTCATTGAGGTAAAGCAGCGGCCGACCTATGTTGTCGGGCGTTACTACAGTTACGAAGACCGGCAACAAGACCTTACAAGGCCATGATGCACCAACTGCTACGTTTTGGCATCGTCGGAACCGGTGCAATGTTTTTACACTGGCTGGTTGTTATCATCCTGGTACACCTCAGCATGGCACCGCTCGTGGCCAACGTCATAGGATTCATATGCGCCTTCCAGCTCAGTTACTGGGGCCACCGGCAGTGGACCTTCAATGCGGGTGCATTGAGCCACCGACAGACACTACTGCGTTTTGTCACGGTGTCGTGTTCAAGCTTTATGATCAATGAAACGATGTATTTTGTCCTGCTCAGATACACCGCCCTCGATTATCGTCTGGCACTGGTTATCGTACTGCTGACCGTTGCCGCCCTGACCTATCTGCTCAGTCGGCAGTGGGCATTCCGCCATCCATGAAACCGATTATTCTCTGTGCAGATGATTATGGGGCAACGCCACCGATTGGTGTGGCTATTCGCACCCTGGTCGCCCAGGGGAGGCTTTCTGCGGTAAGTTGTCTGAGCGATGCGCCGTTATGGCCGGCAGAGGCAGCATTGTTAAGGCCGTTACGCAGCGGCATAGACGTCGGGCTGCATTTCAATCTGACGCTGGGGCTTGCAACCCCCAAAAAGGACCTGGGCGGATGGCTCAAAAACTGTCTATCCGGTGCGGTAGACCGGCAGTCGGTGACCACAGAGTTTGAAAACCAACTCGATCGGTTCGAGTCAATCTGGGGCGGCGCTCCGGACTTCATTGATGGGCATCAGCATGTACATGTCTTCCCGGTTATCAGGAATTGTATCTTCAGTGCTCTTTCAAAACGTTACCGCCCTACCGGCATGCCGTGGCTCCGCCGGGTCAATCCTTCGCTGCGCGGCCATGACGCACTTTTAAAGGCACTCGTAGTGCGGCTTGTGTCACTTGGTTTCAGCAAAATGGCGCAACGCGCGGGAGCGCGTCTGTCTGGGCAGTTTGCCGGACTTTACTCATTGTCGGGGCAGGCGGATTTTCCCACCATGATGGCGGGATGGTTACGCAGGGCGCAGGCCGGAGATTTGTTGATGTGTCACCCGGGCAGTGAGGTGTCAGGCGACCCGGACGGCATCGGCGCGGCCCGCTTGAATGAATTCACCTATCTTTCAAGTGCAGACTTTCAACACCTGTGCGCCCATGAAAAAATCACCCTGGCACGCTTCAAAAACGATCATCCATCCCCCCTGGCGTGACCTACCCGCTTCCTTGCAGGCAATGCCGCCTCAATCCATGTACAACCCTTCTTTAAGGGCGGAGATCACTTCAACCTGACGCTGATAGATAAATTTACCGATCACCGCATCGGTAATCCTGTCAGGTGCTATGGTGAAAATCGCCATCTGCTGGTTGCCCTCCGTCGATTTGGCCCGCACAAAGGTTGCAGGCATCGTGAGAGGGGTATCCAGCAGATTGAAAGAAAGCAGACCTGCGCCTTCAACGGTCGCTGGCAGGGGGGAACTGGCCAAAATTGACACGCCGTTTGCCGAAATATCAATCATGGCGCCGGTGATGACGATGTGGTCGCAGAAAAACTGTACCGGCAGCGCTCCGCCAACCCTGACACGTACCGCCTCCCGACGTTCTGCCTTTACCTGGGCATAGGCAAAATTGTGCAGGATAACGGCCTGTTTAGCAACATTGACATAGGCGGCATAGGCATGCACCCCGAGCCCTTTATCAAAATGCCTGCTCCGGATGAGGGTGCTATTACTCTGTTTAAGCAACTGGGCCTGATGCTCGTGGATGGAAAGCTCAACACTGTCACTGGCCACGGATTTGACCGTGGCGGCATAGCTGACCGGCACTTCGTTGCAGTAGTTGAGCAGCCTTACGTCACCCTTTAGCCGGCCATCGAAGATACCGGTAAAGATCTGCATGATAGCTGCAGCATCTGACTTGCCATCGCTGATGGTAACCAATTGATAGTGATCATGAGCCATGGGGTACCCTACACAATGCAATATCTGAATGGCAATGGGGAAACGAAACTTTTATCGCGTGAAATGCTTATTTGTCTACTGATGGTATGCAGGCACACGGCTGAAAGCTATATCATAAAACGAAAAAAAGGGCCATGCTTATACGCATAACCCTTTGGTTTTTATGGTGCGCGCTACTGGGATTGAACCAGTGACCCCTGCCGTGTGAAGGCAGTGCTCTCCCGCTGAGCTAAGCGCGCATGAGAGACTGGTTTTATAAACCAAACGTCACAGGGTGTCAAGATGTCTCTCGGCAGATGCTTTTTGCTGCACACTGCGGCTGTATTTTCAGGTACACTACCAACGACAGCAGGTATCCTTAATCGTGACAGGATGCATCCCCAGCCATGACGTTCGACACCATTTTCCAACGGAACGGCAACCGCCTGCAGCTGCTGTTCAGGGCATTCAGATCCAGAAACTACCGTCTGTTTGTCGCCGGGCAGAGCGTCTCACTGGTGGGCACCTGGATGCAACAGGTGGCCATGAGCTGGCTGGTCTACCGCTTAAGCGGCTCCGCTCTGCTGCTGGGCATCGTGGGCTTTACCAGCCAGGCCCCCACCTTCCTCCTGTCGCCGGTGGCTGGCGTACTGGCCGACCGCTTAAACCGCAGGAACCTTTTGATTGCCACCCAGGCGCTGGCAATGTTTCAGGCAGCCCTCCTAGCCTTTTTCGTGCTGACCGAGCTGATCCAGGTCTGGCAGATTATCCTGCTGAGCATGGTGCTCGGGGTGGTTAACGCCTTTGATATCCCCATCCGCCAGGCATTTGTCGTAGAGCTGGTTGACGACCGGGAAGACTTAGGGAACGCCATCGCTCTCAACTCCTCAATGGTGCAAGCAGCCCGCCTAGTGGGGCCTTCTATTGCCGGACTGCTGGTGGCGGCAGCTGGTGAGGGGGTCTGCTTCATCATCAACAGCGCCAGTTATCTGGCAGTTATTCTGGCACTCGCCGCCATGCGCGTCTCCCGCACTCTGCCGCCCCCCCACCAGCACCGTATCACGCATGAACTACGCGAAGGTTTCCGTTACGTCACCCGCTCAGAGCCGATCCGCTCCATTTTATTGCTCGTGGCGCTCTTCAGTCTGACCGGCATGCCCTATGCCGTGTTGCTGCCGATATTCGCCAACAAGGTGCTGCACGGCGGCGTACATACCTTCGGCTTTCTGATGACCGCTGCCGGCGGAGGTGCACTCATGGGCACCATTTTGCTGGCCACCCGCCGCACCGTACTCGGTCTTGGATCCCTGATCGCCCGTGCCACCCTGCTGTTTGCCGGCAGCATTGCCCTGTTTTCGCAGTCCACCAATTTTTATATCTCCATGGCAGCCCTCGCTGTATCAGGCTTTGGCATGATGACCCTGGTGGCCTCAAGCAATACCATCCTGCAGACCATTGTTGATGAGGATAAACGGGGGAGAGTGATGAGTTTTTTTGCCATGGCCTTCATGGGGATGGCGCCCTTTGGCAGCCTGGGGGCCGGTGTGGTGGCAAAAATGGTCGGCGTACAGACGACGGTATTGCTTGGGGCCGGATGCTGTCTGCTTGGCGCCTGGTATTTTGTGCGGAAACTGCCCTCCCTGCGGGAACAGATCCGTCCGATCTACCAGCGCATAGGGGTCATACCTGACGAACTAGCAACAACAGCGCCCAAGGGTGGCTGAGGCTCAGACGATATTGAAGGTGGTATGGATCGTCTTTTGCAAATCCTCGATCCTGATCATCGCCTGCCTGATCTGTTCCCGCTCTTCATGGCCCAACATCATCGGGTCTAGGTAGTAGGCGTCCTTTTGAATCCCCTTGATGACCTTAATCTGTAGCAGGATCCGGTATCTAGTCAGAATCTCGTAGGCCTCCAGCAACCCCTGGGCCATCGGCGCTGAAAAACTGCCTTCTTGTTCCAGCAATCTGATCCGCTCGACCGTACTGGTGGCGGCCAACCCCTGACTAATAGCCAGAATACGGACATTCATCACCAGTGGTGCCCAGGCCAAGAGCTTAAGGTTGAATTCGCCTTTATGGTCGCCATTTGGCTCCGTCCAGAGCCGCCGCATGAACCCGAGAGCCAGCCTCATCTCTGTGGCGGCCCGAGCCATGCCCCACAGTACCTGAAAATGTTCCTTCTCCATCTCCCGTACCAGCTCAATCAACCGCTCCCCCTGCCGTCGGTCGCCCGCGACATAGCGGGCGTCGGAGAGGACGATCAGATCCATCATGTTTTTGGCAAAATCATCCACCTCGTAACGCACAATGGCAAATAAACGCCGGCGCCATTGGGAAAAAGAGCCTCGCCAGGTGGGATTACTGGTCATAATACCGCCGGTACACCGCTTAAAGCCTGCGGTTTCCAGACAATCGACCAGACGATCGCCAAAATCCCCGAACCAACGGTCAGTCGCCTCGTCGCCACCATCATCATACACAATCAGATAGTCCTGATCGGTAATCAGTGTCTGCTCGTTGCGGCCGTCACTGCCCATGCTGATCAAGGCAAAGGGGACTGGCGGCGCCGGTCGGCCTGCGGCTTCCATCTCGGTAACAACGATCTGCAGGGCGCGTTCGGCCAACAGGTCACGATAACGGGTACAGGACTGATGCAGATTGGCAACCGACCTGACCAGCAGGAACCGCTCCAGCTCGATCCGGTTCAGTTCATCGTGAATGGCATGTAAGGTGTGGGCATCAGCCGTGGCAATCAGACCGAACTGACGGGCAGTCTGCGCGTCCCAGTCGAGAAAGCGCTGTTGCTGCTCTGCCAGCGAATCGCGTAAACGCTCCAGCACCGATTCAATCTCGAGGGCGGTGCAGGCGCGGCAGATCCGGCCGAGTGGCGGCAGCTCGTCGAGGATGGCGGTAGTGCCTGCAGCTGTCATCTGGCTATCCACGGAATACCTCGCAAGGATCAAAAAAAGGGGAGGCCGACGGCCTCCCCACTATATCACACGTCATGGAATTGAAAAGGGTTAGTGATCAACGGCCTTGGCCATACCCAAGCCGGTATTCTGACGGACATAAATCTCGTCCCACATCTCTTCGGATTTACGGCTGGGGAACGCCAGGGTTGCCAGGATAGCAGCCAGGAAGCCCAGCGGAATAGAGACGATACCAGGGTTCTTAAGCGGGAAGATCGGCTTGTCCAGACCAACCATAGACTTGCCATCCTTGTTGGCTTCGTAGGTCTTCTGAGCCTTCTCCAGGGCCTTGGCATCTTTCTCATCCAGCGCGGCACCAGCCGGCAGCGCGGCCTGCTTCTTCTCCAGGGCCTCGATGGTCTTCTGGGCGCTGGCGGCGATTGCCTTGGGATACGTCATGTTGGGGGAAACCACCAACAGACCGATGGCGGCGATGGTACCCACCAGCAGGCCGGCGATGACACCGGCGGTGTTGAACTTCTTCCAGAACAGCGACATGACAACCACCGGCAGGTTACCGGATGCGGCCACGGCGAAGGCCAAGGCCACCAGCACCGCTACGTTCTGGTTCTCGGCCAGAATACCGATCACGATGCCGACGGCACCCACCACCAGGGAGGTGATACGGGCGGCCGTAACCTGCTCATGCTGGTCGGCATGACCATCTTTCACCACGTTGACGTAGATGTCATGGGCGATGGCGGCGGAGGCCGACAGCACCAGACCGGATACCACGGCCAGGATGGTGGCGAAGGCCACGGCGCAGAGGAAGGCCAGGAAGATATCGCCAAGAACCGGCGCAATATCGGCACCCATCTGCTGTGCCAGCATCATGGTGGCCATGTTGCCGCCGGCGTCAACCGCCTTGATCCCTTGAGGGGTCAGATGGATGGCGGCGCCGAAGCCGAGCAGGGTGGTAAGGATGTAGAAACCACCGATCAGGAACATGGCAATGATGACCGATTTGCGGGCAGCCTGGGCGGTCGGTACGGTAAAGAAGCGCATCAGGATGTGCGGCATGCCGGCAGTACCCATCACCAGGGCCATGCCGAGGGAGATCTGATCAAGAGGTGCCTTCAGGAACAGACCCGGTTCAATGAACCGTTGGCCGGCGTCAAGGCCGTTTAGTATGACACCATCCTTGAGTACCAGTTTGGAGGTATAATCCTGGATGGCGGGGTTGTTGACGATCTCATCAAAGAAACCGATCGGGTTGAACCCGGCCTTGACCATAACCAGGACCGAGAGCAGGAAGGCGCCGCACATAAGCAAGGCGGCCTTGATGATCTGAACCCAGGTGGTGGCGGTCATGCCACCGAACACCACGTACCCGACCATCAGGATACCGACGCCGATGATGGCGGTCTTGTAGGGGATGCCGATCAGCAGCTGCATCAGCTTGCCGGCACCGACCATCTGGGCAGTGAGGTAGAAGGTGGCAACAGTCACGGTGGAGAGGGCGGCCACAGCACGCACCGGCTTGGGTTCGGTCCGGAAGGAGAGGATATCTCCCAGGGTGTATTTACCGGCATTCCGGCACGGCTCGGCCACGATCAGGAGCACGGTGATGTAGGCAACCAGCCAACCCACCGAGTACATGAAGCCGTCATAGCCGTACAGGGAGATCAGGCCGGAGATTCCCAGGAAGGAGGCTGCCGACATATAATCGCCGGCAATGGCCCAGCCGTTCTGGGTACCGGTAATCCCACCACCGGCGGCGTAGAAGTCGGCTGCCGTCTTGGTATGCTTGGCGGCCCAGACCACGATCCCCATGGTGATGGCGATAATGATGGCGAACATGGTGATGGTAATGGTTCGATCGGCCTTGATCTCTTTCTTCTTGGCCGGGGCAGCGGCAGGAGCAACGGCCGGTTTGGCGGCATCTACCGGTGCGGTTGCCGTAGCAGCGGCAGGGGTAGCGGCAGGAGCCGCCACGGCGGCCTTGGCGTCAGGAGCGGCGGGGGCCTTGGCAGGCTCGGCGGCATAGGCGGCGACACTCAGGCAGAGGGCGCATCCGATGGCAACGAACAGTCTCTTCATGGAATCACCTCCTAGTGCAGTTCACTGACCAGTTCCCTGGTCAGCCGGTCGAAATCCTTGTTGGCCACATGGGCATAGTAAATGGCAATGCCCCAGGAGACAAAGAACTGCGACAATGCAAACAGATAGCCGAAATTGATGTGGCCCAGCACCTGGATCTTGAACAGACCCGGTGCGTAAGCCGCCCCGATCGGGAGCAGGAAGTAGTAGACGGTGGAGAATATCCACCAACCGAAGAGGAAGGCCGTCTTCTTGTGGTGCAGTTCGACAAACTTGGGATTCTTGGCTATCGCCGCCCAGTCATACGTCTTTTCCGCCATGATTAGTTACTCCTTTCCATGAAATGTGGGAATGATACAACCAAAACTCTCATCTACCACCCTTCTGCGCACCCCTCCTTTCGTAGCTGGTTATCACTCCTATCAGGCAGGTATCTTTGCGTAACCAAACTTCATGGACAACGTATCAGCCCCTTCCAGCATGGACGGGATGATCTCCTGTTCGAGACGCTCCTGCAGCATCCTGAACGATGGGGCCAAAAGGGTCAGCGCCCCTACCACCTTGCCGGCATAATCCTTGATCGCGACGGCAACCGCACAAATCCCTTCTCCAAGCCCCCCTACTTCAACCGCCACACCCTTCTGGCGTATCTCCCGCAGTTCGGCTTCCAACTGACGGACATCCGGCACCTCTTCCTTTTTGCCCATCCGCTTTGCCATCCGGTCGAGAAAATCAAAGGAGGCCATGGCCTTCATCGCCTTACCGGCGGCGTTAGTAAAAAAAGGGAACCGCTGCCCCACCAGCGGCACCGTTTTAATCTGTTGAAAGGAGTCCACCATATCGAGGAACAGCACTTCATCGTTGTTCATCACCGTGATGTAGATCGCCTCACCATGCCTGCGAGCCAACTCCTCCATCACGGGATGCGCCAACCGGATCAGGCTCGCGCCCTTCAGCATATGCTGGGACATCTCAAAGGCCCCGAGCCCAAGCCGGTAGGTCCCCCCTACCCCATCACGCTCCACCAACGCCTTGGCCTCCAGGGTAGCCAACAACCGGAACACCTTGTTGCGTGAGAGCTGTAATTTCTTTGCAAGCACCGGAAGTGAGGCCCCGGTGTCGTCAGCAGCCAGCTGTTCAAGGAGCTCAAAAGCCTTGAGGACCGCCTGCACTGAGTATGATCCCTTTTCTCGCTCCATGCCTCACTCCTCGTCAGACAGAAAGTAACGCTCGTTCTAAAAACGGGAACATCTCATGGTTAAAACTTTTATCACGTCGTTTTAAAAACAGTCAACAAAAAATTTTAAAGCCACCCCTCAAAATAATTTTATTTTTTAGTTTTGCATACTTATAAAATTAAAGACTATCAAAACAATAAAAAATGTAAATATACATATAAATAAAAACCGATGTTTTATTAACTCAAAAAAATTGTCACACAAACGTCATATTTTAACGACGTTCGAAAAGTCAGCCATTATTTACCCGCTGAATACCGGACAAACAAAAAGGGCGGCATCGCTGCCGCCCTTCTCATACAGGGGAAAGGGAACGTGTGGAGGTGAATTATTTTGGCATAGGGCAGTACATATTCCCATAGGGCCGTTTGCTCTTGGGGAGCACCTTGACGAACGGCTCGGACAT
Organism: Deltaproteobacteria bacterium; assembly: GCA_021782545.1. Taxonomy (GTDB): domain Bacteria; phylum Desulfobacterota; class Desulfuromonadia; order Geobacterales; family Pseudopelobacteraceae; genus Trichlorobacter. The sequence goes on from JAJXUW010000046.1 coordinate 16,072, forward strand.
GACCTCCTGCAGGTTAAGGCCAAAGTCCTTGCAATAGTCGGCAAGCAACCCTTCAAGTTCGGCCTGGTCGGCAGCCTCCAACGGGTAGGCCCCCACCTCTTTGGCCAGTCGGGATGCATCCACTCCGCCCCGTACGTAGATCACGCCGCCATGCATGCCGGTACCGAACAGATAGCCGTGCTTCGGCTTGGCCGGATCATCGGTAAACATCCCCAAGAGCACCAGTACCCCGCCGGCCATGTATTCGCCGAAAAAGTCCCCGGCCTTGCCGCCGGCGATCACCACCGGTTTGTTCTCCTGATAGGACTTCATATGGATGCCGACCCGATACCCCACATCCTTCCTGATATGGAGCCGCCCCCCACGCATGCCGTAGCCCAGCACGTCTCCGGCATGGCCATGCACCACTACCTTGCCGGCGTTCATGGTATTGCCGATATTGTCCTGGGCGTTTTCGTTCACCACCACCGTCGCGCCGTTCATGAAGGCCGCCAGGTCATTGCCCGGCACACCGCTTATGGTGATAGTGACCGGCTTGTTTATGCCGTCTGCGATAAAATACTGGCCATTGACATGCTCAAGCTCAATGGTCGTGGCACCGCCGGCCACGGCCTCGCGAATCTTCTGATTCAGGTCTTTGTAGTACAATCCTTGGGCGTCTATCTTCATATCAGTTCTCCATCAACGCAATAACCGGCTCGCCGCCGCGCGGCGCCCAGAT
>JAJXUW010000047.1 GCA_021782545.1 Deltaproteobacteria bacterium
GCCAGGGCGATGATCTCGTCGATCCCCAGGTAGGCGTCGATCGGCGCCTTGCCCTTGCCGATCAGGTAGGCCTCATCGGCCTTGTAGCGGTGGAGCGACAGCTTGTCCTCCTCGGAGTAGAGCGCCACGGTGCCGATTCCCAGCTCGGTACAGGCCCGGAAGATCCGGATGGCGATCTCGCCGCGGTTGGCGGCCATGACCTTGCGGAATTTGGTGATTTTTTTCATCTGACGCCTCCTGAAAAGTTCGATGCTATCGAAAGTAAGATTGAAGATTTTTAGTAATGCTTAAAAAATTTAGTTATTTAAAATGGTTATGCCGAAAACGGTGGCGGCACTTAACCAGAAACAGGGGGGGCTGTCAATAGGAAAAAAGAAGGGGCCCCTAGATCAGGCCCCCGTGTCATACCGCTAATGGTGGGTAGTGTTGTTAACAGGTGTACTGATCGGCAAATTTCACCAAGTTGGGCAGGTCCGGCTTGGTTAATATCTGCTGGGCGCCCAGGTCATGCCATTTACGGATGTTGTCCTCCGAGGCCAGAGACGAGAAGATGATCACCGGTAGGTCGTTGAGCGATTCTTCCTTGCGGATGGTGGAAGTCAGGTGCAGACCGTCCATCTGGGGCATCTCGACATCAGTGATAAGGAGCTGGAGCTTGCTGCCGAAGGGGCTGTTCTCCTCCGTGCAACGGTGCATGATTCCCCGGATGGTATCCCATGCCTCGGCACCATTGACCGCCTCGATCACGCGGTAGCCGGCTCCGCGCAGGGCACCGCACATGGTGGAGCGGATAAAAGGAGAATCGTCGGCCACCAGAATGGTTTTGCTGCTGCGGTCATGGTTCGGCGCCTCGTCCAGTTGTTCCGGTTCCAGGGGTTTCAGGGCGCTGGAGGTGCAAAACTCGGCCACGATCTTTTCAAAATCCAGCACCAGGATGATCCGGTCATCCATCTTCACCAGGCCGGTTACCTGGTCGGAGTGGGCCGTCATGGAGGGGGCCTCCACATTCTTCCAGGAGATGCGGTAGATACGGGAGACCGAATGCACCAGCACCCCCACCATCAGGTTGTTGAACTCCAGTACGATTACCCGGTCGGCCTTCATGTCGCCGGTGTTCTTGTTGAGTATTCGGGACAGATTCAGCACGGTGATCACCTTGTCCCGCAGCTTGATCATCCCCTCGATGGCGTCGCCGGCACTGAGCGATTTGGTTACCTCCGGCAGGCGGATGATCTCCCGCACCTTGGCTACGTTGACGCCGTAGTGACAGGGCACCAAGTTACCGTGCGGGTCAAGTTCGTCGACGCGGAATTCAACGATCTCAAGTTCATTGGTGTCGCTCTCCAGCAGGATCTTGGTCTGTGTGATTGACATGTAGCGCTCTCCGCAGCGGTTGGGATGGCCGGCAGTATAGCATAACTTTTAGCAAAGCAAAGCGGACAATCCAGGTATTGTTGTGGCGTTGACAGCGCTACCCCCCTGTGCTAGCGTCGCTGGCTGATTCCAACCACGTGGAGAGTCCGATGGTATCACCAGATTTTGCCACCTTTTGCCAGCTTGCACAGCAGGGTAACCTGGTGCCGGTCTATCGTGAGATTATGGCCGACATGGATACCCCGGTGACCGCCTTTCGCAAGATCGATGACGGTCGTTATTCCTTTCTGCTGGAGAGTATAGAGGGTGGAGAAAAATGGGCCCGCTACTCATTCCTTGGGGCCAGCCCCTCCCTGATCGTCCGCTCCAAGGGGCGACAGGTGGAGTTGCTGCAACACGGCAGCCTGGTAGAACGACAGGAGGTTGATGATCCTACCACCGTGTTGCGTGACCTGCTGGCCGGTTACCGGCCGGTGGAGGTGGCGGGGCTGCCCCGTTTCGTCGGCGGGGCGGTGGGCTATCTCGGCTATGATATGGTGCGGCATTTCGAACAGCTACCCACACAACGTCCCGATATCATCGGTGCCTGGGACTCCTTCTTCATGATCACGGATAGTCTTTTGATCTTTGACAATGTCAAGCAGAAGATCCAGGTAGTGGCCACCGCCCATCTCGATGGTTCCTGCACACTTGAGGAGGCCTATGCCGCCGCAGTTGCGCGGATTGAGGCACTGGTGGCCAAATTGCGTAGGCCTCTGCCCTGTGTACCTGCCATACAACCGTCGCACGGCTCGGTGGGGTTCAGCTCCAACATGACCAAACCGGCATTTGAGGCAGCGGTAGAGCGTTGCAAGGAGTACGTGCGGGCCGGCGATATCATTCAGATCGTGCTCTCCCAGCGTTTCAGCGGCGACCTGACCGTCGATCCGTTCGATATCTACCGGGTGCTGCGTACCATGAACCCGTCACCCTATATGTTTTTCCTGCGGTGCGACGACACCGTGGTGGTCGGTGCCTCGCCGGAGGTGATGGTTCGCAAGGAGGGTAGCCGCGTGGAACTGCGGCCTATCGCCGGCACCCGTCCCCGTGGTGCCACGCCTGAGGACGACGCCCGGCTGGCCGAGGAACTGCTGGACGACCCGAAGGAACGGGCTGAGCATGTCATGCTGGTGGACCTGGGGCGCAACGATCTGGGGCGGGTCTGCACCACCGGCAGCGTTGAGGTGAGCGAACTGATGGTGATCGAGCGCTACTCCCATGTGATGCACATTGTTTCGAACGTACGGGGGACGCTGACCGAAGAGCGGGACGCCTTCGACCTGGTGCGGGCCACCTTCCCGGCCGGCACGCTGTCCGGCGCCCCCAAGATCCGGGCCATGCAGATCATCGACGAACTGGAACCGTTGCGGCGGGGGGTTTATGGTGGTGCGGTCGGGTATGTCTCCTACTCGGGCAACATGGATCTGGCCATCGCCATCCGCACCCTGGTGGTGAAGGACAACAAGGTGCACCTGCAGGCCGGCGCCGGCATTGTGGCCGATTCCGATCCGACCACCGAGTGGCAGGAGACGGTCAATAAGGCGATGGCGGTACGGCGTGCCATCGAGGTGGCAGAACAGGGGTTGGACTGAGGATTAGTGCATCTCCATTGGACCGGCCTGGTGGGCCGGACGCTTGAGCAGGAGTAGCAGCGGGATGATAGCCAGGAAGCTCAGGCCGACAATGAAGAATATCCGGTTGTAGGCCAGTGTGGTGGCCTGTTTGCGCACCATGCCGTAGACGATCTCCAGTGCGGTTTGATTGGCCTGGGTACTGCTCATCCCTTTGGCGATCAAGGCCTGCTTCAGTTGATTGATGCGCAACTGAAACAGGGGGTTGTACGGGGTGATATGGGGCACGAGCACCGTCTGATAGAACTGTGACAGGCGGGAGAGCAGCGTGGAGGCTGCGGCGATCCCCACACTGCCGCCGATGTTGCGCAGCAGGTTGAAAACACCGGTGGCGTTGCCCATCTCGTGTCTGGGGATGGCCGAGAGGGTGACCGTGGTAAGCGGCACAAAGATCATGGCCAGACCGAAGCCCAGCACAATGCGCGGCCAGACGAATGACCAGTAGGATGCCTCCAGGTTCAGCCCCTGCATGATGAACATCGAAGCAGCGCCGACGATCAATCCCGCCAGTACGATCTTTCTGCCATCACGCTTTTGCAGCGCAGCCCCCACAAACGGCATGGTGATCAGGGTGGCCACGCCGCCCGGTGCCATGACCATCCCGGCATCGGTGGCCGAATAGCCCATCAAGGTCTGCAGAAACAGCGGAATCAACATGATCGAGCTGTAGAGGCAGAATCCCACCACGAACATGATCAGGTTGCCGGCCGAAAACGAGATGGCCTTGAACAGGCGCAGATTCACAATGGGATGCTCATGGGTGAGCTCTACCCAGAGCAGGGTGATCAGCGAGATAACGAATATGATGCTGAAGGTGATGATGAATGACGAGTTGAACCAGTCGTCCTGCTGGCCCTTGTCCAGTACCACCTGCAGCGAACCCATGCTGACCGTGAGAAGAAACAGACCCCAGTAATCGATCTTCATGACGCTGCCGGCCGCACGGCGCAGATAGGGCGGGTCGAAGATGAAGAAGGCGCACATGATGGTGGCGATCAGGCCGATCGGCAGGTTGATGTAGAAAATCCAGCGCCAGTTCATGTTGTCGGTGATCCACCCGCCCAGTGCCGGTCCCACGATCGGTCCGAACATGGCCCCCACCCCGAAGATCGCCATGGCAAGGCCCTGCTGGGAGGGCGGGAAGGTCTCCATCAGGATCGCCTGGCTGGTTGGAATAAGGGCCCCGCCGGCCGCCCCTTGCAGCACCCGGAAAAAGATTAGCGCGGCCAGATTGGGGGCCGAACCGCACAACAGAGAAGCGAGCGTGAACAGGACGATACAGGTCATCAGAAACCGTTTGCGGCCGAACAGACGGGACAGCCAGCCGGTCATCGGCAGGACCACGGCGTTACTGACCAGGTAGGAGGTCAACACCCAGGTCACCTCATCGGTGCCGGCGTTGAGGCTGCCCTGCATGTGGGGCAGCGCCACGTTGGCCACCGAGGTGTCAACGATCTCCATGATGGTGGGCAGCATCACGGTGATGGTGATCAGCCACTTGTTGATGGTGCGTTCGGCGGTCTCTGTCATCTGAACGGGTTTAGGTCGCGTATCACATCGCCGAGGCTGAGCCCGGTATGTATCTGCGGTACCACGCTCATTCCCATCCGCAACAGATGGTTAGGGTCGCTGGTCGGATCAATTAGGATCTTGACCGGTACCCGCTGCACCACCTTGACATAGTTACCGGTGGCGTTTTCCGGCGGCAACAGTGAGAAGGCCGCGCCGGTACCGGCCATGATGCTGTCCACCCTGCCGGTGAAGGTGTGTCCCGGGTAGCTGTCCACCTGGAAGCTCACCTTCTGGCCGGCTTTGATATGTGTCAGTTGGCTCTCCTTGTAATTGGCGACGATCCAGGGATGCTGCAGGGGCACCACCGCCATCAGCGGCTGGCCGACCTGGATGGTTGTCCCAGGCTCTACCTCCTTGCGGGTGATGTAGCCGTCAGTCGGTGCCACGATGCGGGTATAGCCCAGCCGCAGGCGCGATGCGGCCAGTTCGGCCTCACGCTGGCGGATACGGGCCTTGGCGCCGGGGCCGCTGCTGATGCCTGCCAGTGCCGTGGCCCGTTGCAGTTGTTCTTCTGCTTCGTGGAGTTGGGCCTCGGCCACCCGCTGGCTGGTTTGCAGGCGCTCAAACTGTTCTTTGGGAATGACCTCCCTGTTGTAGAGGGCCGCACCCCGTCGGGCATCCTGCATGGCTTGATCGCGGCGGGCGTGGGCCGATTGCAGGGCTGCACGGGCGGCCGCCACCTGCGAGGTGTCGCCGGAGGTCTCGTTGATTGCCATTCCCAGGGCGGCAGTGGCCCTTTGCTCCTCTACCCGGTAGTCGGTTGGGTCCAGTTCCACGAGCAGTTGGCCCGCCGTTACCGCCTGGTTGTCGTGGATATGGACCGCGATGACGGTCCCCGCTACGCGGGAAGCGACAGGATAGACATGCGCCTCGATAAAGGCGTCATCGGTCTTCAGTTCGGTCCGGCTGCGTATCAGCCAGCTCATGCCGAGCCATACGCCAACCAGCAGGAGCGCCAGCAGTAACAAGGCAGCCCTGCGTTGCGGGGTAAGGCGTTTTCTGGGTGGCATCGCGTCTGTCTCGGTAGTCGCCTGGCCCACCGGGTTTTCAACTGACGTCTCGTCTGACATGGGTCATGCTCCTTTTACAAGAGGCCCAGGGCCTTGTTAAGGCGGGCCCGGGCTACCTGAAAATCATACACGGCTTGATAATGTTCTGTCCTGGCCTGGGTGAGCAGGCTTTGGGCATCCAGCACATCGGTGGCGGTGCCGACCCGCTCCTGGTAGCGGTCTTTGTTGATCCGTAAGTTTTCTTCGCCCTGACGGATGGTCTCACGGGTGACCGTGATCCGTTCGTCAGCTACCTGCAGATCGTTTTGTGAGGTGGCAATCTCCAAACGGGCCTGCTGTTCGGCCATCCGCAGCTGCTGCTGGATACGCGCCCGCGCAGCCACTGCCTTGTCGCGAACCGCTGTGGTGGCGAATCCGTCGAACAGGTTGATCTTCATGCCGATCATTGCCGCATAGATACTCTGTTCACGCACTTTCTCATTTTCCAGATAATCCAGGGAGAGCCGTGCGAAGAGCTCAGGGTAAAAGGCGGCCTTGTTTTCCCGCACCTGCTGGTCGCTGGCATCCAGTTGCCTTTGCAGGGCCATCAGGTCGGGCCGGTTCTGCAGCGCCGCGTTCAGGTCTGCAGCGGTCTCAGGTTTAGTCTGTACAATCGGTGGTTCAATCAGTTGCTGCCGTGTCTCTGGCGGCATGCCGATCAGAAAGTTCAACCTCAGGTAGAGGTTCGTCACCTGGTTGCGGGCCATTAGCAGTTTCTGACGTGATGAGGCCAGCCGTACCTCGGCCTGCAACAGGTCGTTGCGGGTGACGACGCCGTTTTCATACAGCGCCTGGGCCACCCGGCGGTGTTCCTCCATCGAACGCAACTCCTCTTCGGCAGTCAGTACGAACTTTTCCCCTTCCAAGACGCCGAAGTAGGCCTCGATAACCTGCAGCGACACCTCTTGCTCCTGCGAGCGAATCCCCGCGCCGACCGCATCCAGGTTGGCCTGGGCCTGGCGTTGTCTGGCGTCGCGGCGGCCGAAGTCGTAGATGGTCTGGGTGACGCTCAGGCTGGCGGAGGCGTAGCTTGGTTGCTGGGTCTCCATGGTTTGTCCGTTCACACGCATCGCCTGGGGTTCCAGTTGGGCGGTGTAGCCGCCCTGGGCATCGATGCGCGGATAGAGTGAGCTGTCGGCCTGGCGCTGATTTTCACGCGCTATAGTGTGGTCCCACTGGATGGTCTGCAAAAGGGGATTGTGTTTTCTCGCCAGTTGGAGACTCGCTTCCAGGGTCAAAGGTGGGGCTGCCTGGGCCATCAGCGGAACGAGCAGACTTGCCAGGCAGCTTACAAGGATGGCGGTATACCAGCGGCCCATGGGAATTCCTTTCTTGCATTATTTAAATAGAGAAGGGGCGGGCTCCAGGACGAAAAACGTACTGTACTGATAATTTATATGCTGTCAATACGAGTCTTCTGGGACGGGGCTGGGTAATAAAAAACCTTGCACCGTTTCCGCAGCTGTGCTATTGGCTGAATACATTTTGTCTGCTGTTCGCAAAGTGGGCTCGCAAGGCCCACTTTTTTATTGGGCGAGGTCGTTTATGACAGGATTGGTCGACATACCGCAGCGGGTGGCGGAATTGGCACAGCCGATTCTCGATTCCTTCGGGCTTGAGTTGGTGGACCTGGAATTGCGCACGGCCGGCCGCAGTCAGGTACTGTGTTTGTATATCGACAAGCCGGGGGGCGTGAGTCTTGATGATTGCGCCGAGGTAAGCCGCGAGCTGTCATTGACCCTGGATGTGGAGGACTGTATCCCCGGCCGGTACACCCTGGAGGTCTCCTCCCCCGGTCTGGAGCGCCCCCTCAAGAAGCTGGATGATTTTGTCCGTTTCAGCGGCCGGTTGGCACAGATCAAGACGATTGAGCTGTACCAGGACGAACAGGGCAACCGGCGTAAGACCTTTCTGGGAATACTCCAGGGGGTCGACGGAGATAGGGTGCTGCTGCATCTCAAAGAGGGCCAGCAGGCCCGCATCCCGCTGGACAAGATCGCCAAGGCCCATCTGGCCTTTGAATTTTAACACTACCTACAGCGCTAGTTTCAGTCATTCGTAATCAGGTAAGGAGATTCGTACCGTGGATACCAACGTCAACCTCAAGCAGGCCATCGAGCAGATCGTCAAGGAGAAGGGGATCGACCGTCAGGTGGTCGTGGAGGCGATGGAGCAGGCAGTCCTGTCGGCCGCCAACAAGAAGTACCGTAACACCAGGAACCTTGAGGCCCACTACAACCCGGAGACCGGCGAGGTGGAGCTGTTCGAATACGTGGTCGTGGTGGAGGAGGTGCAGGATTCCTACACCGAGATCTCGCTGGAAGAGGCCCACGAGATGGACCCGGAGTGCGAGATCGGCGACGAACTGGGCGAGAAGATAGATTCCGGCGATTTTGGCCGGATCGCTGCCCAGACCGCCAAGCAGGTGATCATCCAGAAGGTACGTGAGGCCGAACGGGAGACCGTCTTCAACGAATACAAAGACCGCCAGTGGGAGATCGTCACCGGCCAGGTGCGCCGTTTTGAACGGGGCGACCTGTTGATCGACCTGGGCCGCGCCGAGGCGATTCTGCCCTCCAAGGAGCAGATGCCCCGCGAGGTATACCGTCCTGGCGACCGTGTCCGTGCCATGATCACCGATGTGGGGATGACCACCAAAGGGCCCCAGATCGTGCTGTCCCGTACCCATGGCCAGATGCTGGCCAAGCTGTTCGAGGCCGAGGTGCCGGAGATCAGCGAAGGGATTGTGGAAATCGTCAATGTGGTGCGCGATCCGGGCAGCCGTGCCAAGATCGCCGTGGCCTCCCACGACCGTGATGTCGACCCGGTAGGGGCCTGTGTCGGTATGCGCGGTTCACGGGTGCAGAACGTGGTCTCTGAACTGCGCGGCGAAAAAATCGATATTATCCCCTGGTCCGGGGATATGGCCCGTTTTGTCTGCAACGCCCTGTCGCCGGCCCAGGTGACCAAGGTGTTCATGGACGAGGAACAGCGCACCCTGGAGGTGATTGTGCCGGATGATCAGCTTTCGCTGGCCATCGGCAAACGGGGGCAGAATGTTAGCCTGGCGGCTCGTCTGACCGGCTGCCGGATCGACATCAAGAGTGAGAGCAAGGCGACCGAGGAGGACGAACTGGAGGAGTTCGCCTCATTTGACGGTACCCAGATGGAAGAAGAGCCGGATGAGCAGGAAGCTGTTGTTGAGGCAGAGCCGGTGGAGGATGACAAGGAGTAAGCCATGGGCCGCGAGGCACAGGGGAGCCCTCAACGTAGCTGTATCGCCTGCCGTCGAGAAGGGGATAAAGCCAGTTTTCTGCGGTTCGTGCTGGCGCCGGACGGTACGGTGACTCCCGATCTCGAGAACAAGCTGCCTGGCCGGGGGGCGTATACCTGTATCGCCCGGCACTGTCTGCTGGAGGCGGTCAAGAAACGGCAGTTCAACCGCTCCTTCAAAGGTGCTGTCGTTGCAGTTGACGGGGTGGCACTGGATAGCTTGCTGCAGGAGCAGATGGACCGCCGGATCAGCGGGTATCTGGCTCTGGCCAATAAGGCAGGCGCCATCGTCTCCGGCGGTGATGCCGTTGAGCGTGCCTTGAAGGGAAGTCCGCTGCCGAGCCTGTTGCTACTGGCGGAGGATGTCTCGCCCGCCATCGGTGAGAAGTTCGAAGGGATGGCCCGACGGGCCGGTCTGCCGGTGATGCGGGCACTGACGAAGGAAACAATCGGCATGCTGATGGGCAAGGAATCGGACCGAAGTGCAGTGGCGATCATGTCGCCGGGCTTCGGACAGTCATTGATCAAGGAAATTGTGCGATACAGGAATTACCTGGAGGAGGAGAGCGGGAGATGAGTAAGACCCGGGTGAGCAATCTGGCAGAAAAGCTGGGCATCGAGACCAAAGAGGTCATTGCCCGGCTGAAGACATTGGGCTACGACATCAAGTCAGGCGCAAACACCGTTGATGACGAGGCGGTGGCCAAGCTCATGGCTCCTCAGCCGAAAGAAGCCGCTCCCGCCGAAGTGCGGGTTACCTCAACGGTGGTACGCCGCCGGGCAGCTAAGCCGGCAGTTGCCGCAGAGGCCGAACCCCCAGCCAAGGCTGTGGAAGAACCCGTGCAAACGGTGCCTGCAGCCGCTGTAGCCAAACCGGTTGTTGAACCACCGGCTCCCAAAGTAGAACCTCAGGAGCCGAAACCTGTTCCAGGTGCCGCTACGGAGGCTCCTGTCAAGCCCGAGGCCCCTGCAGCCGTGGTTGCGCCGGTTGAGGTCGCAAAACCGGCCGTTCCAGAGACATCAACGGCGCCTGCAGCTGTATCTCCTCAGGCAGCCCCGGCAGCTCCGGCGCAGCCGGTACGGGCCAGCGCCAATCATGCCCGGATTCTGGGTCGTGTTGAGATCCCGATTACTCCTGAATATCGCAGCCCGCGGCGCGAACCGGGCCGGGGAATGGGCTCCGGCCCTGGCGGTGATCGTGGTGCCCGTCCGGCAGGTGGCGCCGATACCCGGCCTCCTCGCCCCACCGGGCCTTCCCGTGATGGCGCACCCCGTCCCGCAGGGCCTCGTCCTGTGCAGCTGACGCCGGTCGATATGCCGCCGCAGGGGGACGACCGCCGGAAAGGGCCGGGTGGACCGAACCGCAAGCCGGGCGGTCCTGCCAAGGATGCCGAAAAAGCCAAAAAAGGCGCTGCCGCTGGCAAGGGCAAGGGGCGTGAGCAGTTTACCAAGCAGACCCTGATGGATCGTGAAGAACGTCAGTTCGATCCGTTCCATAAGACCCGCAAAAAGAATCTCAAGGAGCGCGATGAGCCAGGCCATACCGAACTGACCACCCCCAAGGCGATCAAGCGGGTGATCAAGATTTCTGAGACCATCACCATCGGTGAGCTGGCCAAGCGGATGGGTATCAAGGCTACCGACCTGATCAAGGCCATGATGAAGATGGGGACCATGGTCACCATCAATCATGTGCTGGATTATGAAACCGCTGCTATTTTGTCTTCGGATTACGGCTATGAGGTGGAAAACGTGGCGGTAGACCTGGACGAGATTCTGGAGTTTACCCCCGATGCACCGGAATTGCTGCAGGTGCGGCCGCCGGTGGTAACCATCATGGGCCACGTCGACCATGGCAAGACCTCGCTGTTGGACGCCATCCGCAAGACCAACGTCATCGCCGGCGAGGCTGGCGGCATTACCCAGCATATCGGCGCCTACGATGTGGAGCTGCGCGGTCGCAAGATTACCTTCCTGGACACCCCTGGCCACGAGGCCTTTACCGCCATGCGGGCCCGGGGCGCCAAGGTGACCGACATCGTCATCCTGGTGGTGGCGGCCGACGACGGCGTCATGCCCCAGACCAAAGAGGCGATCAACCACTCCAAGGCTGCCGGGGTGCCGATCATCGTTGCCATCAACAAGATCGACAAGCCGGATGCCAAGCCGGAACGGGTCAAGCAGGAATTGACCGAACACGGGTTGGTGGCCTCCGACTGGGGCGGCGACATCACCATGGTCGAGGTCTCTGCCAAGAAGCAGCTTAACCTGGAGGGGCTGCTGGAGATGGTCCTGCTGCAGGCCGATCTGATGGACCTCAAGGCCAACCCGGACAAGGCGGCCAAGGGGACCATCGTTGAAGGTAAACTCGATAAGGGCCGTGGCCCGGTGGCCACTGTTCTGGTGCAGGAAGGCACCCTGCACACCGGCGATTACTGCGTGGTGGGCACCCACTCCGGTCGTGTGCGGGCCATGCAGAATGACCATGGCGAACGGGTGAGCGAGGCCGGGCCTTCCAAGCCGGTCGAGGTGATCGGTCTGTCTGGTGTGCCGGACGCCGGCGACATCTTTGTGGCCATGAAGGACGAGAAGCAGGCCAAGGAAATTGCCACCCTGCGTCAGATCAAGCAGCGTGAGCTGGAGCTGGCCAAGCATACCAAGATGTCTCTGGAGCAGCTCTACGAGAAGATCCAGAAAGGCGAAGTCAAGGATCTCAACGTCATCGTTAAGGCCGATGTCCAGGGCTCGGTGGAGGCTGTGGCCGAGTCGCTGCGCAAGCTGTCCACCGATGCGGTCCGTTTGAACGTGATCCATACCGCCGTCGGCGCCATCACTGAGTCGGACGTCAACCTGGCCACCGCCTCCAACGCCATTATCATCGGTTTCAGCATCCGCCCCGAGGTGAAGGCCCAGGCCATGGCCGAGAAGGAAGGGGTCGATATCCGGCTGTACAACGTCATCTACGATGCCGTGGACGATGTCCGCAAGGCGATGGAAGGCCTTTTGGAACCGGTATTCAAGGAGAAGTATCTGGGCCGGTCCGAGATTCGCGAGGTGTTCTCGGTGCCCAAGGTGGGCAACGTGGCCGGCTGCTATGTCCAGGACGGCAAGATTCTGCGCAACTCGCAAGTCCGCCTGCTGCGCGATAACGTGGTGGTGTACGAAGGCAAGCTGGCCACCCTGCGTCGCTTCAAGGACGACGTCAAGGAAGTGGCCTCCGGCTACGAGTGCGGTATGGGGTTGGAGAACTATAACGACATCAAGGTCGGCGACATCATCGAGGCCTTTGAAATGGAAAAAGTAGCCGCGAAGCTGTAGGTATACGACTATGCAACACAAACGTGCTGACAAGGTCGCCGAGACCATTCATACCGCCATCTCCACTATGCTGATGCGGGGACTGAACGACCCTCGTATCGGGTTTGTCACCATCACCGGCGTGGAGGTGACCGACGATCTGCACCTGGCGCGGATATTCTTCACCGTGATCGGCGACGAGACGGTCAAAAAGAACAGCGAGGCCGGTCTGAAGAGTGCAGCCGGCCATATCCGCCATGAACTGGGCAAGGTGCTCAAGATGCGCTATACCCCGGACATCCTGTTCAAATACGACCATTCTCAGGACTACGGTCAGCGGATCGACGACCTGCTGCGGGAAGTAGGCGGGAGCAATGACGGAAACGATTCAACAGATCGTTAGCGCGATCCGGCAGGGCCGTACGGCGCTGGTGACCAGCCATGAGGGGCCCGATGGCGATGCCGTTGGCTCCTCGCTAGGTCTGGCGGCTTTTTTACGGGCCGCAGGCTTGGAGGTGGTGGTACACTTGGCCGACCCGGTCCCTGATCTGTATCGTTTTCTGCCAGGGGCCGATCTGGTACGTCGCGACATCCCTGATCAGGATTTCGATCTGGCCTTTGTGCTGGATGTGGGGGAATTCCGGCGTGCTGGTGCCATATTCGGCGCCTTTAAGCGGATCGGCCGGATCATCAATCTGGACCATCACCTGACCTGCGAACCGTTCGGCGACCTTAACCTGATCGACGAACAGGCCGCTGCAACCGGCCTGCTGGTCTGGCGCATCGCCAAGTCCTATGGCTTCCAAGTCGATTATGCTACCGCGCTCTGCCTGTACGTGGCGGTGTTGACCGATACCGGTTCTTTCCGTTACTCCAACGCCAATCGTGAGGCCTTCGAGGCTGCCGGTGAACTGGTGGAAACGGGGGGGCTGAACGCCTGGAGCGTGGCGGAAAAGCTGTACGAAAGCCAGCCCCGCAAGCGGTTGGAGCTGTTGGCACTGGCGTTGCCGACTCTGGAGTTCATCCGTAATGGTCAGGCCGCCTCGCTGGTGGTGACCCTGGATATGTACGCCGCCACCGGCGCCGATGCCGAGCTGACCGACGGTTTTGTCAACTACCCTCGTTCCGTGGCCGGGGTGGAGGTGGCGATCTTCTTCCGGCAGTTGGAGGAGCGCAGGTTCAAAGTGGGCTTCCGTTCCAAGGGGGCGGTCAACGTTGCGGCAGTGGCTAAAGCCTTTGGCGGCGGCGGCCATCACAATGCCGCCGGCGGCACCGTGGAGGGGGCGCTGGACGAGGTGAAGCGGATCGTCTATCAGGCGGTGAATGAGGCGGCGTGGTAGACGGTTTTCTGGTTATCGACAAACCGGCCGGCTGCAGCTCCCACGACATCGTCAACCGGGTGCGGCGTCTCCTTGGCACCAGAAAGGTGGGGCACACCGGCACCCTCGACCCCTTTGCCACCGGCGTGCTGCCGATTGCGGTGGGGGAGGGGACCAAGGCGATCCCGTTTCTGGATGAAGGGGAGAAGCAGTATCAGGCCACCGTACAACTGGGGCTTGCCACCGACACCCTGGATATAACCGGCATGGTGTTGAGGGAAGCCGCCTGTTCCTCGGTGAGGGAAGCCGCACTGCTCCAGGCAATGGCCAGCCTGACCGGTGACATTGAGCAGATTCCACCGATGTTCTCGGCCATCAAGCAGGGTGGCCAGCCGCTCTATAAATTGGCCCGCAAAGGGGTCGAGGTGGAGCGGGTAGCCCGGCGAGTCACCATCCACCACTTCGCGCTGGATGTCTTTGAGCCTCCTCTGGCGCGGGTAACGGTGCGTTGTTCGCGAGGCACCTACATTCGCAGTCTGGCCGATGATCTAGGGCGTTTGTTGGGCAGCGGTGCCTGCCTAGCCGAGTTGCGTCGCACCATGAGCGGTCCGTTTCGCTTGGAGCAGGCCCTGACGCTAGAACAGCTTGAGTTGGTCGTCGCGGAGGGGCGCTTGGCACAGCAGCTGCTGACGCCATTGGCCATGCTGGGACACCTGCCGCGTGTCGAACTGGAGGCTGAAGAGGCCCGGTTGGTGTGTAACGGTCAGATTCCGTACCGCTGCGCGCTGCCCGAACTGGCAGAGGACGGCTGCTGTTGTCTGGTGGCCGCGGGTGTCTTGCTGGCAGTGGCCCGCAAACAGCAGGGGCACCTGGTGTTGCAGCGGGGCTTTGTCATGAGTTAATTGCTTTACAGCCGTTGTAAAGGTGTGATATGTAAATATCCCTTTTATTTGTCGTCAAGAGTGTTTCGACACATATTAACCCATGCAGTACAGGAGGAGCTTGAACGTGCTGGCAACTGAGAAAAAGCAAGAAATCATCAACAATTTCAAGAAACACGACGGCGACACCGGTTCACCTGAGGTACAGATCGCCATTTTGAGCGAGCGGATTACGTATCTGACCGAACACTTCAAGGTGCACAAAAAAGACCACCATAGCCGTCGTGGTCTGCTGAAGCTAGTCGGTCAGCGTCGTCGCATGCTTGACTACCTGAAGGCAAAAGACCTGGATCGTTACAAGCAGGTGATTGAGCGTCTTGGTATTCGTAGGTAGCAAGCGGGCACGCAGGCCGGTTCTCTCCGGCTGCTGCCTGCCCGAATTGGTGTTATCACAAAAGGGCTGTAAGGCCCTTTTGCTGTTTCGTTAACCGTGTTGGGGGCGTGGATAGGTGGCCCGGCCAGTCCGGACCAGGTATCGACGGCCCCAGCGCACTATCCACAAAGGAGAAGAAAATGACGTTTAATGAACAATGGGTAGAAGCGACCGTGGGCAATATGCAGGTCAAGATCGCCACCGGCAAGATGGCCAAGCAGGCCAACGGCGCGGTGGTGGTGAAGAGTGGCGACACCGTGGTGTTGGTAACCGCCGTGGCCACCAAAGAGGCCAAGGAAGGGCAGGATTTCTTTCCCCTGACCGTCAATTATACCGAGAAGGCCTATGCCGGTGGCAAGATTCCCGGTGGCTTCTTCAAGCGCGAGGCCCGTCCGGCCGATGCCGAGACCCTCACCTCCCGCCTGATCGATCGCCCGATCCGGCCCCTGTTCCCTGAGAACTTCCTGAACGATACCCAGATTATGGCCACCGTGCTGTCGGCCGAAGAGGACCATAACCCGGGTATCCTGGCCATGATCGGCGCCTCGGCCGCTCTGGGCATTTCCGATATCCCGTTCCAGGGCCCGATCGCCGGTGTGAAGGTGGGCCGGGTGGACGGCAGGCTGATCGCCAACCCCACCGTAGCTGAACTCGCTCAGAGCGACATGGAGATCGTGGTGGCCGCCGGCCGTGACGCCATCTTCATGGTGGAGGGTGAGGCCAACTTCGTGACCGAAGAGGACATGCTGGAGGCGATCTTCTTTGCCAAGGACGCGGTGCAGGGGATTCTGAACGCCCAGGAAGAACTGCAGAAAAAGGCCGGTGTACCCAAACGCGAACTGCCGCCGCCTCAGGTCGATGAGGCCCTTAAGGCGAAGGTAAAGGAGCTGGCCTTCGACCGGATCGCCCAGGCGTTCAAGATCAAGGCCAAGCAGGAACGTTACGCCGCTGTTGATCAGATCAAGGTTGATGTGTTGGCTGCCCTGGCGGAAGAGTTTGAAGGTCGCGCAAAAGAGATCAAGGGCTTTCTGGGGGATCTCGAATATGAGCGGATGCGTAACGACGTGCTGGAGACCGGCATCCGGATCGACGGCCGCGACACCACCACTATCCGTCCGATTGCCATAGAAGCCGGCCTGCTGCCCCGCGTGCACGGTTCCACCCTGTTTACGCGCGGTGAGACCCAGGTGCTGGCTGCTGCTACTCTGGGCACCTCCCAGGACGAGCAGCGGATCGACAACCTGTTCCAGCGCGATACCCGCAAGCGGTTTCTGCTGCACTATAACTTCCCGCCCTTCTCGGTGGGCGAGACCTCCTTTCGTCTGGCTCCCGGCCGTCGGGAGATCGGCCACGGCATGCTGGCCGAGCGGGCCATCGCAGCCATCGTGCCTGATCACGACCAGTTTCCGTACACCATCCGAATCGTCTGCGAGACCCTGGAGAGCAACGGCTCCTCCTCGATGGCCTCGGTCTGCAGCGGCTGCCTGTCGCTGATGGACGCCGGCGTGCCGGTCAAGGCGCCGGTGGCCGGTATCGCCATGGGTCTGATCAAGGAGGGCGACAAGGTTGCGGTGCTGACCGACATCTTGGGTGACGAAGACCACCTGGGCGATATGGACTTCAAGGTGGCCGGTTCCGCCGACGGCGTGACCGCCCTGCAGATGGACATCAAGATCGGCGGCGTTAGCAAGGAGATCATGGCACAGGCGCTGAAACAGGCCAAAGACGGCCGTCTGTTCATCCTGGGCAAGATGGCCCAGTGTCTGGCCGCACCCCGCGAGGAGATGTCGGCCTTCGCGCCGCGCATCACCACCATCTTCATCAAGCCGGACCGGATCCGCGACGTCATCGGTTCCGGCGGCAAGACCATCCGCAGCATCACCGAGACCACCGGCGTCTCCATCGATATCGAGGACA
>JAJXUW010000122.1 GCA_021782545.1 Deltaproteobacteria bacterium
ACCTCGTACGTGGGGAACTCACATACAACCGTCTGCAGCACCTGCAGGCACACTCGAAAGGAGAAGAATCGATGCTTACCAAGATTCGCACCCAGAAAGGCTTCACCCTGATCGAACTGTTGATCGTCGTGGCGATCATCGGCATCCTGGCGGCCATCGCCATCCCGCAGTTTGCGGCCTACCGTATCAAAGGCTTCAACGCTGCTGCGGCGTCTGATGTTAAAAACGCTAAAACAGCAGAAGAATCTTTATTCGCAGACAATCAGACCTATGGCTGGTCGGAAATACCTGCAACTTTGGCTGGAGCAGTTGGTACAGGCGGAACTGGCGCTGAGTTAGTAGGTGCAACACCGCCAGCCGGCAAAGTCTTTGCCCTGGCAGGACTCAAAGCTGATGGTACACTTGCGTCGGTTGGCGCAAGCGTTTCAAACGGCGTTTCGCTAATAGCCAGCACTATCGCCCAAAATGCACCTCCTGCTTATGTAATTTCAACCAAACATGCCCAAGGGACAAGAGTTTTCGTTGCTGAGTCCGCCAGTACTGCAATCATGTATGCAGAAAATTCCACTTGGGCTGGTACGACACTTGGCGCACCGCCAGCAGGCCTTGTTGGTGTTCCGGCGGTAGCAACGACAGCCCCATCTATCGTATCAGGCACTACCAAAAGTGGTGGAGCTCCTGTTGGCACTTGGAGCGCTATGTAATAAAATCTACATTTCTTTCGCTTCAACAGAAAGGCCGGGGTCTCCCCGGCTTTTCTGTTGAAGCAGGTCTCAGCTGTGGTGTACAACATGACCTATACTCATTCTCGGCGTGTATAGAAGGATGTGTTCATGATCCATCTCGACCAGGTCAGTAAAACCTTTCAGCTTGCGCCCGGCAAGCGGGTGACGGCGGTGCAGGGCCTCTCCCTGTCGGTCAGCCGGGGCGAGGTGTTCGGCTGCATCGGCCCCAACGGGGCCGGCAAATCCACCACCATCAAGCTGCTGCTGGACCTCATCCGGCCCGATAGCGGCAGCATCACCATCAACGGCCTGCCCACCGCCGACGAGTCGTCACGGGCCGCGGTCGGCTACCTGCCGGAGAGCCCCTATATCTACGACTTTCTCACCGCCCACGAGTACCTGCGCTACGCCGGGCGCCTGTCAGGCCTGCCGGCCGCGGTTATCAGTACCCGCAGCGGGGAGCTGCTGGCCAAACTGAAACTGGAACAGGCCGCCGACCGCCGCATCAGCGGCTACTCCAAGGGGATGCAGCAGCGCACCGCCATTGCGGCGGCGCTCATCCACAACCCCGACCTGGTGGTGCTGGACGAACCGATGAGCGGCCTTGACCCATTGGGGCGCAAACTGGTCTTCGACCTGATTGCCGAGCTGAAAGAACGGGGCAAGACGGTCTTCATCTCGTCCCACGTGCTGACCGACATCGAGCGGCTGTGCGACCGGGTGGGGATCATCGTGCAGGGGCGGCTGTGGCACGAGGGGCGGGTGGCAGAACTTACCATGCCGCTGGAGGAGCTGTTTCTGCAGACCGTGGCCGAGGCCGGCCTTGACGAGGTAAAATAACATGATGCAAGCGATCGCATGGGTGACCTTTCTGGAGGGGCTGCGCAACAAGGCGGTCTACGGCATTACCCTGCTGGCCGGCCTGATGATGGCCTTTACCGTGGTGCTGTGCGGCATGATCATGCGGGATGTGGGCAAGGTGGCCACCGACTTCACCCTGTCAAGCGCCACCTTTGCCGCCCTGCTGGTGGTGCTGTTTGTCGGCGTCTCCAGCATCGCACGCGATATGGAGCGCAAAACCCTCTACCTGGCGCTCTCACGGGCGGTGCCCCGCTGGCGCTACCTGCTGGGCCGCTTTGCAGGTTTGGCACTGCTGCAGGCCGCCATAATACTGCTGCTTCTGGGTGCCTCGCTGCTCACCCTGGTTCTGGTGCGGCAGCTGTACGGCTCCTTTTTCGGCAGCGTCTCGTTCGGCCTGGTCTGTCTGGCCCACCTGTTTGTGCTGCTGCAGATGGTGCTGCTCACCGCCTTGAGTGTGTTGTTTTCGTTGGTGGCCTCCAGCTCCTTTGTCACCTTTTTGCTCACCACCCTCTCCTGGCTGATCGGCTCCAGCACCCAGGCGGCAAAACAGCTGGTTGAAAACGCCACCACCGAACAGACGGCACCGGCAATAAAACTGCTGGTTCAGGCCGCCTACTACCTCTTCCCCAATTTCAGCCTGTTTGACTTAAAGACCGCGGCGGCCTACGGGCTGGCGCTCTCTCCCGCACGGCTCGGCTTCGGCCTTTTGTACGGGGTTGGCTACAGCGTTGCCGCACTTTCGCTGGCCATACTGCTGTTCAACCGGAAGGAGCTCACCTGATGCCCCGCGCACGCTGGCTGATGCCCTCCCTCTCTGCCGTGTGCGGTGTTGCCCTGTACCTGCTCACCATGCCGTATGCGGTAGCGGTGCGGCCCCAGCATGAACAGCTGTTCACCCTGCCGGCCGATATGCTGCGGGTGGTCTCCGGCCAATTCAAAGAGGTATCCGCCGACGTCTCGTTCTTAAATGCGCTCACCTGGCTGGGCGGCCACCGTACGCAGCCTGCTACCCACCGCTATCTGCCCGAACAGTACGCCTGGGTGTACAACACCCTCCATAATGCGGTGGCGCTGGACCCCTATTTTATGGACCCGTATTACCTGATGAACGCGGCCCTGATCTGGGACCGCTACCGGCCGGCCGCGGTGAACGGGCTGATCGCCAAGGGGGCCGACGCCCGCACCTGGGACAGCCTGCTGCCATTTTATGCCGGGTTCAACTACTATTACTTCCTGAATAATGCCGACAAAAGCGTACAGTACCTGAAAGAGGCCTCTAACCGTTCGGGCGGCAACTCGTTTTACGACACCCTGGCGGCCCGCATCGCCTACAAGGCCAACAAGACGGAGCTCGGCATCGCCTACCTGGAACAGCAGATCCACCAGGCAGAGCTAGAAGGACGGCTATCCTCGCTGGAGCCTTTAAAATCCCGCCTGGCAACCTTGCAGGGGATACACACGATAGAACTGGCGGTTGCGGCATACCGCAAGCTGTTTTTACGGCCGCCCCGCTCCATCGAGGAACTTATCCGCCTGAGGATGCTGGACAAAATGCCCAAAGACGAGTGGGGCGGCACCTATTATCTGGATGGCGAAGGGCATGTGCTCTCCACAAAAGAGGCAACAAGGCCGACGGCAACCCCCAAAGGCAACTGAGCACACAACAGGGGGCTGTCCAACTTGGCCCCCCCCCCTGTTGTTTAACATGTCTCAGGTTTAGGGAAGTTTACGGCAGCGCGCCACAGTACCGGCAGGCAGGCAGCCTCCAGGGGTAGATCTGGCCACAGGACGGGCATTTACGAAAATGCCCCGGCACCTCGCGCTCAGGCTTCTGAAACCAGAGGATAAAGACAAAAAACGGAAAAGGCGCCGATAGGAGCCCCCAGAGCAGTGGGCTTTTGCCCCGGCAATGGGCGAGCCAGGCGCCGCAACCGCCGGGCAGTCCGAAAAAAA
>JAJXUW010000048.1 GCA_021782545.1 Deltaproteobacteria bacterium
TATAGAGAATAACGCCAGTTTGACAAAAGCCGAGTCACGGCGCAGCAGCCGGATCCCCACGGCAGAGGAGATCCGCCACGTACTTACGGCGTATGCAGGGAATCGCAATGATGCAGCCAGGGAATTAGGGGTTGAACGGACAACCCTCTGGCGATGGATGAAACGTTACGGCTTAACCGCCTGACGAAAGGGGTACCACTAGCGTGGATCGGACTGAATTGCAGCAACTGGCGACCCGGATTGATGACCTGTTCGATCTGGGACACAACGACGAAGGCAGCACGCTGCTCGCCCAAGCATCAGCATCGGCACAGGGTGATGCCGCCTACGAACGCTATTTTCAGGCTGAGGCGGCCTGGTA
Organism: Deltaproteobacteria bacterium; assembly: GCA_021782545.1. GTDB lineage: Bacteria > Desulfobacterota > Desulfuromonadia > Geobacterales > Pseudopelobacteraceae > Trichlorobacter. Next base: position 362 of record JAJXUW010000048.1, read on the forward strand.
CCTTGAACGGAGCAGCAAAAAACAAGGGCAACTGCTCCAGGAAGCGGCCGCTATTGCCCCTGACGACCCATTCCTGCAGCGGGGGACAGGCATCTGGCAGTTGATGAACAACAAGGTCTGGAGCGCGGTGCGCACCTTTGACCGGGTCCTGGCCCTGGACCCCCATGATGCTGATACCTTGCGTTGTATGGGAATTGCCCACTCGCGGCTTGATCGTGACCGCAAGGCGATCCGGTTCTATCAGGCGGCGTTGGAAAACAGCCCTGACGACGGCGATGCACTGCGGCAGATCGGTGTCTCGCATTCGAAGCTCGGAGAGGATCAGGAGGCCCTGGACTGGTTCAGACGGGCGTTAGCGGTCAACAGTATGGATTATGATGCCATGCGGCAGTTGGGGATATCCCTGGCCATGCTCAATGACCTAGACGGTGCCCTTGAATGGCTCAGGCTGGCACAGGCGGTCAACCCGCAAGATTATGAAACACGTCTCAATATCGCCTTGGTGCTGAAAAAACAGCGCGGTGACGAGACCTGGCTGGAACGGGTCTCAATCAAACTCGGGCGCTGGTTCAACCGTATATGGGGAAAACTGCTCGATATGGCAGGATTGCGCTAGCACTCAGCGGCGTCCGCTGTCGCACCGTTCACCACAGCGGCATTCTTTTCTTTCTGCTGCACCGTGGCACCATATTTGGCATCCAACCGGAGCAAGGCAACCTGCAGCGCCTCGCGCACAGCCGCCCGTGCAGCAGCATCATCACCGGTTTGATACAATGCATCGGCATGCTGCATCAGTGATTCAGCGCCGGGAATCGCAATGGTCTGCTGCAACGTGCTGCCCCCCATCGAGACAACATCGACCAACGCCCCATAATTAAGTTTTGCTTTCATTACATCCTCCTTACGTCACAAGACAGACTGGCTGAAAAGCCTGCACAGCACGAAAAAAACCGACCAGACGACATATCCCAGTAGTGCTGCCCCAATAACCGTCACTATCCAGCCAGTAAAAGGAAGCGTCCTTTTCGATGGGTGAAACGGCATTTCCGTCGGCTGATCGGTTTGGTACATGGCACACCTCCTTAGGTGTTGTGCAGTACGCACCGAAAAGCAATACAACAATCATGCCAACAAAATATATATGTAATTACAGGATGTTAAAAGGATGAGACAAGTGGTGGTGGCGTTGCAGATGTAGCATTGAGCCGCAACAAGCTATAAACCTTTACAATTTCAACATGTTAACAAATGCAACAAAGTTGCAACATGTCTTATTGCAGTGCAACATCCCTACACGCGACACGCCTGCAGGAGCGGCTACCCGCCGCGCGCTACCCGTTTCTTCAGACGGCGCGCATCCTTGGCGGCCTTCTCGGCCACCGAGATCAGGTATTGCTGAAGTTCGCCGTGCTCCGCTTCGCCTTTATGGTGACGCTGCAGGTACCTGCCATCAGGCAGCATGTCCCAGGCTGAACGCTGATCAAGATCGTGTGCATCCAGAATGGTCCGCAACTGGAGGCGTAGTTCCGGCTGTTCTACCGGGACCAAGACCTCCACCCGCGATTCGAGGTTTCGCTTCATGGCATCGGCCGAGCCGATGAAGTACTCTTCAAGGCCGCCGTTTCTGAAGTAGTAGATCCTGCTGTGCTCCAGAAAACGGCCCACAATGCTGACCACCCGCCCCCTCTCCGACAGCCCGGGAACACCGGGACGGAAACGGCAGGAATCCCGCACGTACAGATCGACCTTCACACCGGCCTGCGTGGCACGGTAGAGGGCCCTGACAATATCCGCATCTTCCAGGGCGTTCATCTTGAACTGTAGGTGTCCACCGCCACCCTTTTCACGATGCTGGACGATCTCCCGCTCGATCTTCTCCTGCAGGGCCTTTTTCAGGTGTTTCGGGGCCGGCAGCAGCTTGTGGTACGTCCGACGAGGCATAAATCCCGTGGTAAGATAGTTGAACAGTTCGGTCACATCACGGCCGATGGCATCGTCGCTGGTGAAAAGTCCCAGGTCGCTGTAGATACGGGCCGTATCGCCATTATAGTTGCCGGTGCCGATATGGACGTACCGCCGGATACCACTGTAGTCACGGCGCACCACCAGCGTCACCTTGCAGTGGGTCTTCAGACCCACCACCCCGTAGGTAACGTGAATGCCTGCCTCCTCCATCCGTTCGGCCAGATGCAGATTGGCCGCCTCGTCAAAGCGGGCCTTCAACTCCACCGCCACCGCCACCTGTTTGCCGTTTTCAGCAGCGCGCACCAACGCATCAACCAGCCTGCTCTCGCGGGCGGTACGGTAGAGGGTCATCTTGATAGCGCATACCTTGGGATCGTCTGCCGCCTCGTTCAGAAAGCGCTCAACTGAGGATGAAAACGACGCATAGGGGTGATGCACCAGCAACGCCCCGGCATCGCGGATGATATGGAATATATTACGGTTGGAGATCAGCAGCGGATGGTCGGCCGGATGATGGGGGGGGTCGTGCAGCTTGAGGTGAGACAGGCGGGCTAATTCGAACAGGTCCCGCATGGCCAGCATGCCCGGCACCTCAAAGACATCGCTCTCCTCATCCAGTTCCAGCTGTGCCGCCAGATGTCCTCTGTGTACGGGGTCCATGCCGGTGGCCACCTCAAGACGTACAATCGGTGCAAACTTACGCTCTTGCAGTTCAGATTCAATCATGGCCACCAGATCGTCGGCCTGTTCCTCATCCTTCTCAGTATTGGCGTTGCGGGTCACGCGAAAAAACTCACAGGCCACCACCTTCATACCGGGAAACAGCATGGCCAGATTGGCGGCCATCACCTCTTCAAGCGGCACAAAGCGGTCAATGGTGCCCACCTGCATGAAACGTGGCACCCCCGGACCGATAGGCACCTTTACTCGCGCCAGCGAAAGATTTTTTTCGCGCAGATACCGTACCGTCACCAACAGATTGAGCGAAAGGTTGGAGACAAACGGGAAGGGATGGGCCGGGTCAATGGCCTGGGGGGTAAGCAGCGGATAGATGTCGCGGGCATACTGATCACGAAGCATCTTCTGCTCCTTGGCAGTCAGCCCCTTCCAGGAAACAACCTCGATCCCCTTGTCATCCAGCAGTTTTATGACCTGCCTGAACAACTCCTGACGCTGGTGGTCCAGCTCCCTGATCAGGCGGTGGCACTCAAGCAACTGCTGGCGGGGGGTGCGACCATCAGGAGTCAGCTCCTGGACGCCGGCTGCCAGTTGCTGTTTAAGCCCGCCGATCCGCTTCATGAAAAATTCGTCAAGGTTGGCGCTGACAATGGCCAGAAACTTCACCCGCTCCAAAAGAGGCGTACGAGGGTCGGCCGCCTCGTGCAGCACGCGCTGGTTAAAGGAAAGCCAGGTGAATTCACGATTCAGATACCACTGGGTATCATCAAGATTAACGGCTGCTACGGGTTGCGGTGCCTTCGGCAGGGGGGGCGCCGGGTCGGTTGTCTTCTTCTCGGCGGCAGCCTCCACGAGCGGTGGGCCCGTCTTGCCGCTGCCCTGCCTAGTTGCCGCAGCCGCCTTGCTGGAAGGAACCTTGGCCCGGGGCTTGTCATCCATACGTCTTTTACCTTTCGATACCTTTGTTGCAGCAGACACTGTCACCTCCAAGTATGTAGCATGGTATGATTCTAACGTATCGTTACGATCTTGCAACAGCAGCCACGAGGGGAGATTGCGTTGTCCGGCGATTTTATGGTACACCCTGTCCCCCATGGCGCGACTCAACCCACAACAATACGAAGCGGTTCACCACACCGAAGGTCCCCTGCTGGTGCTTGCCGGCGCGGGGTCGGGCAAAACCCAGGTCATTACCAGCCGGATCGTGCATCTGCTCAAAAACAGACAGGTACCGGCCGAGGCGATCCTGGCGGTCACCTTTACCAACAAGGCGGCCCGCGAGATGCAGCAGCGGGTACAGGCCGCTGCCGGCAAGGCGGCCCAGGGGATACTGATCAGCACCTTCCATTCCCTGGGTGTCCGCATCCTGCGGCGGGATATCCGACGGTTGGGCTATAAACCCAATTTTTCGATCTACACCGAGAGCGACCAGGCCGGTGTACTGCGCCAGGCGATGCGCGACCTTGACCTGGATCCCAAACAGTACAACCCGGACAGCATCCGCTGGCGGATATCCCTGGCCAAAAACGGCCTGATCGGCCCCGAGGCTTATCCCAAGGCCGACAACGACCCGATGAGCGTTGCTACGGCTGCGGTGTATCCCCGCTACCAGCGCCTGCTCAAGGCGTTCAATGCCATCGATTTCGACGACATCATCATGCTGGCGGTACAGCTGCTGGAAGGACTGCCGGAGGTTGGGACATACTGGCAGCAGCGCTTTCGCTACCTGATGGTGGATGAATACCAGGACACCAACGCGTGCCAGTACCGCCTGATCTCGCTTCTGGCCAGACAGCACGGCAATCTCTGCGTGGTGGGTGACGACGATCAATCGATCTACGGCTGGCGGGGGGCCGAGGTGCAGAATATCCTGTCCTTCGAACATGGCCATAGCGGCTGCAAGGTGGTCAAACTCGAGCAGAACTACCGCTCCACCGGCACCATCCTGGCCGCAGCCAACGCCGTGATCAGCAACAACCGGACCCGCAGTGACAAGGCGCTCTGGACCGCCAGCGGCGATGGCGCCCCCATCGAATGTATCGTCGCCGAGGATGAGGACGACGAGGCAAAGCAGGTCATTGAACAGCTGCAACTGGCCCAGTACCAACTACAACGCCCTTGGCAGGACTTTGCCATACTCTACCGCAGTAACGCCCAGAGCCGGACCTTTGAGGAAGCGTTACGCATGGAAGGGATACCGTATACCCTGGTGGGAGGACAGAAATTTTTTGAACGCAAGGAGGTCAAGGACACCCTGGCCTACCTGGCGGTCCTGGCCAACCCCCACGACGAGGCCGCCTTAGTACGGATCATCAACTTCCCCCGGCGCGGGATTGGCGATACCACCCTGCTCCGTCTGAACCAGTGGTCGCTGGAACACAGGGCCGGCCTGTTCGAGACCCTCGGACGGGTGGCCGAGATCGACGGTATCGCTGAGACCGCCCGCAAGGCGGTCAGCGCGTTCCACAGCCTGCTACGCCACGAGCTGCAGGCGTTTCAGCCGGTCAACCTGGCAGCCCAGGCCAACAGCCTCTTCAAACGGCTCGGCATTGCCGAAGAGCTGCACCGCACCCTGGAGGATCACAACCAGGCCCGCAAACGGGTAGAAAACATCGAACAGCTGGTAAACGCCCTGGCGGGCTTCGAAGAACGCCATCCCGGTACGGGCCTGGCCGATTTTCTGGAGCGAATTGCCCTCACCGAGGACAACCGCCGTGAGGCCGGCGATGACAAGCGCCCCCAGGATACGGTAACCCTCATGTCGCTTCACGCCAGCAAGGGGCTGGAATTTCCCCAGGTCTATCTGGTCGGCCTGGAGGAAGGGCTGCTGCCCCACCACCGTTCCGCCGAAGAAGACCCCGAGGTTGCCGAAGAACGCCGTCTCTGCTACGTAGGCATCACCAGGGCACGGGAACGGCTGACCATCTCTCGCTGCCTGACCCGCCGCAAATATGGCACCAAAGAAGAACGGACTCCCAGCCGTTTTCTGGCCGAGATATCCCCACACCTCTTGGCAGGCGGGGCAACGTCCGCCCCTGCATCGCCACCCGCCGACCTGGGACTGGATTTTTTCGCCCGGATGCTGGCCGACTAGTTGTTGATCGGCTTGCTTGCAAAGCAACAAAACGCCGCTATACTTCCAAAACATGCAACAAACGTCACATCCGCCATGAGACGCCGCCATGTTTCAAAACTTTTTGGAACAAATCGACGACAAGCCCTCCCGCGCTATCGAGGGCAGCCTCAGCCTGATGACCCTTTCAGATCTGATGCAGTGGATCGAAACGTCACGCCGGTCAGGCACCCTGTCGGTTGCCAATGATGAGAACACCAAACGGTTCTTTTTCCAAGACGGACGGTTGATCTTCATCTGGTCGGAAAAGGAGGGGGAACGGCTCTGCGAGGCGTTGTGCGACATGACCGGGTTACCCCTGGAGCTGATTCTGGACACGCTGCGCACCGCAGACCAGCTCAGCATCTCCTGCATTGGCTATCTCGCCAATGAACAGGGCATACCGCTCGAACGCCTGACCGCCCTGATCAATGTGCTGGCCGAACGGGCCATCGCTGATGTCATTACCTGGAAGGCCGGTCGCTTCCGTTTTACGGACAACCTGCCCCTCACCGTACTGTCAAGCCCGGTCACCCTGCCTACCACCCAGGTTTTGTTGGAGTCTGCGCTCCTGATTGACGAAAACGACCTGGCAGGCAAGGCCTCCACCGACTTTGTGCTCGACGAACTGTTCAACCTGATCCGTAAAGGCGCTATCAACCTTCCGCCACTGCCCACCGAGATGCAGGAGCTGATGAACCGGATCAACACCCCGGATCTGGTGATTGACGAGGTCATCGACTGCATTACCGATCCACTGCTGGTCTCCAAGATACTGCGCATCTGCAATTCAAGCTTTTACGGACGACGCTGCAATATCAGTACCCTGCGGGAGGCTGTTGTCTATATGGGGCTGAAATCGCTGCTCAGTATCGTGACCGTGCATGCCCTGAGCGGCTTTTCCCCCCGCAACGAGCATGAAATCCACCTGTTGCTGCGGCACTCCCTGGCCACCGGCATGATTGCCAAACAATTGGCCCGCGACCTGGGGTACAACCACGATCAGGCCTTTATCTGCGGGCTGCTGCACGACCTCGGCTGGATTGTGATGTTGGAACTTCTGGCGGAATACGATCTGCCCACGGAACGGCGTGACAAGCTGATTATGGATCATCACGGCGTGGTGGGAGGACTTGTGGCAAAGAAATGGAATCTGAGCGATGATATTCAGGAAGTGATACGGTGCCATCATTGTCCGGCAAATGCGCAGGCCTACCCACGGCTGGTGGAGGTTATTCATATTGCCGACCTGCTCACCAAAAACGAAACCCCGTTGCCGCTCCTTGCCCACTCGCCGCTGTACCAATCGGTTTACGCCGTCACCGCCCCTTTTTCCGACCGGCTGGATGAGCTTGACCAGGAAATAGACGCCATCCTCTCCCCGCTATAAGCGGTGACCGCAGAGCCTGTGTCAACTGTAGATAGTCCTGACCGCTTCCCGCACCTCGTCAATCAGCCGGCCCAGGGTGATACGAAACGCGGCAAGATCGGTGACCCCCACCGCCGCCAGCTGCTGTTCCAACTCATGCAGATGTTCCCCATACACCCCGTTGCCGCCATGCTGCGACGGCTCCTCTGCTGAGCACTTCAAGCGGACATCGGTGCAGATCCGGTCTGCAAGGTTCACTATCTGTACCAAGGGGATACTCTGTCCGATCTGTTTATCGTGATGGTGCAGGATCACCTGGGCAAGTGGCTCCGGAAAACGCCACTGCTCGGCCAGGAGCGCACCGATCTCGCAATGGCTGGTGCCAAAAACCTTCAGCTCGGCATCATGGATATCAAGCTCCTTGTCTGCCGAGAGTTGCATGGCCTGCCTGAACTCATCACGGCACTGGTTCATCAGCAGCACCTGACCGACATCGTGCAGAATCCCTGAGACATAGGCCAATTCCGGCCTTACCGAGCCGCTCAGTTCGCCAAGATTGCGGGCCACCAACGCCACACCGAAGGAGTGTTCCCAACAGCTCTGCACCCGCAGGCCGTAACCGACATGGTTGTCGGTCAGTTCCAGAAAACAGGAGGTCAGGATGATCTCGAACACCTTTTGCGGGCCAAGATAGATAAGCGCCTGCTTGACCGACTCGATATCGTGCAGCAGCTTGTACACGGCGAATTAATGATCCGGATCACCCTGGCCGCAATGACCTGGTCGGCAAGAATAATGTCAGCCACCGTCCCCAGGTCGGGATCGGGCTCATTCAAGACCTGTATCGCCTTGGCCGCAGCAGCCGGAATCGTCGGCAGCGTCTGGAATGAGGCGATGATCTTTTGGGCAACGGCAAGCGGTGAACTACTGGCACCCGGCATAGAAACCCCTGTAAATTATGCGTATTTATGTAACTCTTTCTTCCGCTTATAGCACATATTCACCTAAATGCGAGGTGTTGCTTCACATATTTTCACAAAACGGTGCTAACGGCGCAACACCACGCCGGTTGCCACTTGACAGTTGCCTGCCCCTCCGGTAGGGTCAAAGGCTAGATGTATAACGAAACCGTGCGGTTTGGGAGAATCCAGGTGCGTGTAATAGCCGGTGCTGCCGGTGGTCTGAAGCTGACCGCTCCTGCGGGAAATGCCACCCGCCCGACGGCAGACCGGGTAAAAGAAGCGCTCTTCAGCATTCTGGAAGGCATGCACGGGCTGGCAGACACCCAGGTGCTCGACCTGTTCGCCGGCAGTGGGGCGTTGGGTATCGAGGCCCTATCCCGTGGTGCCGCCCATGCGACGCTGGTGGATAAATCACGACCGGCACTTGCGGCACTGCGCAACAACCTGCTGCACACCAATATGGCCGAGCGGGCTACGGTACTGGCGTTGGACGTCTTTACCTCGATCGAGCACCTGCTACGCCACAAGGCACGCTTTGACCTGATTTTCCTCGATCCGCCCTACGCTTTGGGGGTGCAGCGCACGGTACTAGAGCGACTCGGCCCCCTACTGGCACCGACCGGCCTGATCGTTGCCGAGGCGGCATCCCGAGATCGGCTGCCGGAGCAGATCGGCCCCTTTCACTGTATCGACCGTCGCGTATATGGCGACACGGCGCTTGAATTCTTCGCCACGGAGAGGAACGATGCCCCCTAGTCGTACCGCTATCTATCCTGGCTCCTTTGATCCGGTCACCTATGGCCATCTTGACATCATCCAGCGAAGCCTGAAAATCTTTGATCGGGTCATCGTGGCGGTCGCCCGCAACTCTCAAAAAAATGCGCTGTTCAGTATTGAGGAACGGGTGACGCTGCTCAGGTCGGTCCTTAAAGATGAGCCCAGGGTCTCCGTTGACACCTTTACCGGCCTTCTGATAGATTATGTCGAAGCGCAGCAGGCCCATGTCGTTATCCGTGGGCTGCGGGCCATCTCCGATTTCGAGTATGAATTTCAGATCGCCCAGATGAACAGCACCATCGGCCATGAGGTCGAAACCCTGTTTATGATGACCTCAGTCCAGTACGGCTACCTTTCCTCATCAATCGTACGGGAGGTCTGTTCACTGGGTGCGGATGTCGACAGTTTCGTCCCACCAGAGGTCAAGGCCGCCATGATGGCAAAATACAACGTATAACCGGATTGACAACCATACACAATTCGTTGTTACCGCCCAGATACCAGCACAAGGAGCTACCCATGAAACTTGCAGAGCGCGTCAACAAGATTCAACCCTCACCAACACTTGCCATTGATGCCAAGGCAAAAGCCCTCAAGGCGCAGGGCGTGGATATCGTCGGGTTCGGCGCCGGCGAACCGGATTTCGATACCCCAGCCAACATCCGTGAGGCGGGCAAAAAGGCCATTGATACCGGTTTTACCCGCTATATGCCGGTGGGTGGTGCCGATGACCTGAAAGACGCCATCATCGCCAAGATGAAGCGAGACCACAATCTGGAGTACACCCGCGATGAGATCTCGGTGGCCTGCGGTGCCAAACACACCCTCTACAACATCTCACAGGCCCTGATCGAAGAAGGTGACGAGGTGATCATACCTGGTCCCTACTGGGTATCCTATCCGGACCAGATAAAACTGGCAGGGGGCACGCCGGTTTTCATCATGACCGACGAATCCACCGGTTTCAAGCTAACCCCCGCACAACTGGAGAAAGCGATCACGGCAAAGACCAAGTACCTGATCCTTAACTCCCCCTGCAACCCGACCGGCTCTACCTACAGCAAGGAAGAGCTGACCGCCCTGGGTGAGGTGTTGCTGCGGCATGAGCAGGTGCTGGTGGTGGCCGATGACATTTATGAACGTCTGATTTACGACGGACTGACCTTCTATAATATCGCCCAAGTGGTGCCAGCCCTGAAGGGCCGCACCATCGTGGTGAACGGCGTCTCGAAGACCTACGCCATGACCGGTTGGCGGATCGGCTATGCCTGCGGTCCCAAGGAGTTGATGGCTGCCATGACGAAAATGCAGTCGCAGTCCACCTCCAATGCCACCTCCATCGCCCAGAAGGCCTCGGTTGAGGCGTTGAACGGCCCGCAGGACGCGGTTGCCGCCATGCGGGTAGAATTTGAAAAACGCCGCGACTATATTGTGGAACGGCTGAACGCCATGCCCGGTGTCACCTGCTTCAAATCCAATGGCGCCTTCTACGTGTTCCCCAACTTCTCCGCCTGCTACGGCAAGTCAACGCCTTCCGGCAAAAAAATCGAGACCTCGTCCGATTTTGCCGCCTATCTGCTGGAAGATGCCAAGGTTGCGCTGGTGCCGGGCGTGGCCTTTGGCGATGACCGGTACGCCCGGCTTTCCTATGCCAGCAGCATGGAAAATATCAAAAAGGGGATGGATCGCATCGAGGCAGCGATCAAGGATCTCAAATAGCCCTGCCCTCCGACGGGGACGCCCCGGCGTCCCCGTTTTCATACCCGCCTGCCCAGAAAGAGGTCTGCTTATGATCACCAAAGAGATGATTATCGGCGACATCATCCGTCAACACCCCGCCACCATCGACGTGTTCGCCCGCTATGGCCTGGAATGCTACGAATGCCAGATCGCTGAGCTGGAAACGCTGCAGCACGGCGCCGCCTTTCATAAGGTTGCCATTGAGCAACTGCTGCAGGAACTGAATACGGCAGCCACCGCCTGACCCTTCCTATGGGAGAATACGACCAGTACATCGAACATTATCCCCGTGGTATGAAGGTACACGTGGGAATCCCGGTCCCCGGTGAATCGGTGTTCCAGGACTGGGCCATCATCGCTGGGGTCGATGAAGACCTTGTGGAGTTGCAGCTGTCCCGCGACGTGCTGCCGGCGGGCGTCCGACTTACGATCGGCACCATCCTGGATATTCGCGGCGGTAAAGACGAAAACGCCTACTCCTGCCGTGGGATTATCGTTAGCGAGGGGGTTCAACGCACCATTCTGTTACGCTTTATCGGTGAGATCGTCTCCGATGAATTGCGCGAATATTATCGTATCGACGCATTTCTGCCGATCAAATACTACCTGGCCGGCACAACCAGCGAGTACGTCCTCAAGCAGGACTGGCAGGCCAAACGGCAGGCCCGCGCCGAGGCCGAACGCGAGCGCCGCGAACAGGAGAAAAAACCCTGGCAACGCCTGATGCTGCCGCAGGAGGGGCGCCCCCACGGCGAGACGCAGGAGGTAGACGAGGAACCCTTTGCCGACGTGCTGGCAGAGGAGGATGCGCTACCGGATGACACCGGCGATCACAGCTGGGACGATGTTATCCCCCTGGCTGCCAACATCAGCGGCGGAGGGTTACGGATCCTGTTACATCACGAGGTCAAGGTCGATGCCCTGATCATGCTGGAGATATTCGTCCCCACAGAGCCGCAGCCGAAGATTGTTGACGCGGTCGGCAAGGTGGTGCTCTGCGCCCAGAACTATGCTGCCACCAAACAGACACAACGTGACAGCTACAATACCGGCATTGAGTTTTTGTGTATCGACGAACGGGACCGCGATACGATCGTCAGCTACATTGCCAATGTCCAACTGAAGCGGATCAGACAGTTGCGGGAACAGTATCTCGGCAGAAGGGAGACCGCAGAAGAAGAGGCACTGTCCGATGCCGAACGGCTGCGCCTGAAGATTGTGCAGCTACTTGTCAGCGCCATTGTTCTGGGCTTCCTCGTATGGTCCGTCATCTATTTCAACCGTTACAGCGAAAACCGCCCCCAAAGCGAGATTGAACGGATTTTTGACCAGGGATTCATGAAATACCTCAAAAAAATCGGCAAGGGCTCTCCGACAAATACACAGGATTGATCCGTGCTGATAGCTAACCGAGATCTAAAAATACCCCGTGATGGCATAGACGAACAGGGGACCAGCGTTGTTGCCAGAACCACGCACAACTTGTATTCAGCAAAAATACAAGACCCAGCCCCTTTAGACAGGGATGGTGTCTACATTATTAAAGACTAATTATATGCCTGAATTACCAGAGGTTGAAAGTGTACGGCAACTCCTGAGTACGGGCGAACCGTCTCTTCCAGGGGCTGTCGTCAACAGGGTCGAAGTACTTAGAAACACCGTGATTGGTGGAGGACAGTCAGCGCACCAGCTGCAACATGAGATTGTCGGAGCCGTGTTTCATGAAATTTTTAGGCATGGCAAGTATCTTTTCTTCCGCTTACGTCCCGCACGTGGTACAAAATCACTTTGGATGGCTATTCATCTGAGAATGACAGGGCGTCTGTTCCTGGTGCCGGCGGCTACTGCAGTCTCCCGGCATACGCGGTTTGTCCTGTATCTGGACAGAGGGTTGGCCCTGCGTTTTGACGATCCACGCGCATTCGGTCGCGTTTGGCTGATAGCGGATCCGGCAGAGGTTATTTCCACACTTGGCCCCGATGCGTTGGAGCTAGATTACCACCAGTTTGTGCAACGTCTGGCAGGTCACCGTCGGCAGATCAAACCGCTGCTGCTGGACCAGTCGGTCATTGCCGGCCTGGGCAACATCTACGTCGACGAGAGTCTGTTCCGGGCCGGCCTGCATCCGTTGCGGACTGCAGCCACACTGACTGACGAGGAGCGTAGGCGTCTGTACGGGGCGGTCCATGCGGTGCTTGAGCAGGCAGTCCGCTGCAAGGGAGCCAACATAGCCGGCGTTTTTGAGGCCGGGAACTTTCCTGTTGCGGTATACGGCCGCACCGGGTTGCCGTGCGATGTGTGCGGTAGTCCAATTGTGAAGCAAAAGGTTGGCCAGCGGGGGACCCATCTCTGCCTGCGCTGCCAGCCGGTCGGATGATCCTTGGGTATGGGGGCAGGTGTGGAGGACACGTATCAAATAGTGACGCAAACCAACGGCAAAGAAGATGCTGCCGCCATTATGGCGGTGTTGCAGGCGATCAAGAGCGGCACCGTCAGAAATGATCTGAAGCTTTTGAACTACTACAACGAAGTGCCGGTCAGCTACGGGGTCACCATTGACAGTATCGAAGGGGATGCGGTTGAGTTGACGGTGCATCAGGCCCAGGCCGCGGTGTTGGGGCTGCAGAAACAGACGCTTATAAAGAGTGCCCATTTCCCTGGTGGCCTGGGTGTGCATTGTTATGTCGAATATATCAACGTCCGCAATCGGATGGCGGTATTGGGCCGTTTTGCGTATGCCGCTATCCGGGCGGACCGGCGCAGTGCCGTGCGGGTAAAGATAGGTGAACCGTTGATCGAGGCGGTCTTTCAGGCCGAAGGCCAGTCGATTAAGGGGATGTTAAAGGATATCTCGGTGACCGGACTGGCGGTGGTCACCTCGGAAGAGCTGCCGACCGGCATGCCGGAACAGGGGGTTCTTACGTTGGAGCTCCTGGGGAGCCGGTTGGCGGTGCAGGCCTCGATAGTTCGTTCTGCCGCCTTGAATGAGGGACATCTTACCACCTTCAGGATTGAGCTTGACGCCAAGATGGAGGAGGTCGTCTCGCAGTTCATTTACAGCCGTCAGGTGGAGATCATTCGAGAACTGAAGGAGCACATCGAGTAACTGCCGTAATGCTGTCAGACATCGTGTTGCCGCTGTAGGGAGGACCCATGAGAGTGCGCCTGCTGGGTGGTGCCGGTGCCGAGTTCCCTGACTTCAGGCCGCCAGCCTTTCTAATTGATGACCGTCCGCTGCTGGATGCAGACACCATCGGGGCGGTAGTAAGGGAAGAAGAACCGTGGCAACTCCGTGATAGTTTAATCAGTCATACCCACCTCGACCATAGCCGGTGCATTCCCGCCCTGGCCGATACTCTCATCATCCGAAAATCGAAGCAGCTGGTTGCGATGTACATTATTGGACCCGTGGTTATTTTAATGGCGAGTTTTTTCTCCGTCGTCTGATTGGATGCGCTGATCACCGGTAGGGCAACCACCGTCAGGCCGCACTGATTCACCTTGAAATGAGTAGTTCACTGGGGTACCTTCACGGGGAACCCCATCTATACACCATTAGAGGAGGAGTATTTTTCATGGGCAAGGAACCGGGCAGCACCAAATTTCAGATTGATTTTCGTCGCCACCTGCGTCAGCAGAATATTAGCGATAACCTGGTCCACCTTCTGTGTGAGATAGCCGAAGCCAGCAAATATGTGATTAATGCCGTAAGAACAGGCGATCTTGGTGTTGCGGGTACCTCAAATCTGTACGGTGAAGAGCAGTTGGCACTGGACGTGCTCTCCGACCGGATACTGCGCAAACGCCTGATGTATTCCGGCGTAGTCTGCAACATCGCCTCCGAGGAGATGGATGAGATCTTTCAGGTGACCAGTAACCCCCAGGGGATGTTTTCTGTCGCGTATGACCCGCTGGACGGCTCGTCGCTGGTGGATGTCAACCTGGCGGTAGGCACCATCGTCGGCATCTACCAGGGAGACAACCTACTGCAACCCGGCCGCAATATGGTCGGGGCGGTCTATATCCTCTACGGTCCTCGAGTGTCTCTGGTCTACTCGGTGGGTAAAGGCGTATATGAGTTCACCATGAACCATCTGATGGAGTTTACCCTCACCCGCGAGAATGTGCAGATGAAGCCTACCGGCGATATCTATTCACCGGGTGGTCTGCGTAAAAAATATACACCTGAAAATGAGGCCTACATCCGCTATCTTGAGAACAAGGGGGCCAAGCTGCGGTATTCGGGCGGCTTTGTGCCGGATATCAACCAGGTGCTGATGAAGGGGAAAGGCATCTTTATGTATCCGGCCCTGAATGACGCCCCCACCGGCAAGCTGCGCCTCCTGTTTGAGCTCAATCCGATGGCCTATCTGATTGAACAGGCCGGTGGTGCGGCCACCAACGGCTGTGTGCCGATCCTCGATCTTCAGCCCGAGGCACTTGATCAGCGGGCGCCGATCTACATCGGTTGTGTCGATGATGTGGCCAAGGCCACCGAATTTTTGAATGGAGCCTGTGCGTGAAAAACGTTGATGATCAGACTGCTCCGGAGAGTGATCCTGAAGAGCTGCCACAGCGTCTATGCAGCGAGATCCAGCTGTTTGACCTGTGTGACCTTGATAAATGCAGTTTCAAGGAGGGACGTTATTGCACCCATGCCGACCTGCTTGCCCGTTTTGAGGCGCTGGCCGAACCGGAGGAGCGTCCGTCGCGGCATGACGCGGATGACGACGACGATCTGGATGAAGAGGTATCCTATCCGGAGGAGACTGACGAAGACGACGAAGATTACAGCGTGTTTGACGATGAGGACGAACTTGAGGGGCGATCTGAAGACGAGTGGTAGGCTTACTCCAGCCGGGGAGGTTGCGTAATGCTGCATGCTATGAAGCTCAAGACCAAGCTGATAGGCGGTTTTCTCTGTGTAGCCGTGATCTCGCTGATTATCGGCCTCAGCGGGTATGTCAATCTGCATAGGATAAATGCCGGTAGTGTCAGCATCTATCAACAGATTGCCCAACCGCTTGGTGATCTGACGCTGCTGTCGGCCGAATTTCAGCGCGTTCGGGTGAACTCCCACAAGATGCTGTCAGAAACTGACAAGGATGAGCAATCGGACATGGTTGACCGCTCGAAGGAACTGATCGCCAACATCAACAAACGTGCACACGCGTATGAAAAAAATCTGCTCGGTGCCGAAGACCGGAAATTGTTTGCGGATTTCACGCAGGCACTGGCTAACTATACCACACAGCTCGAGGCATTGAACAAGCTGGTCTTGGCAGGAGACATGGCCGGCGCGAACCAGCTGATG
>JAJXUW010000123.1 GCA_021782545.1 Deltaproteobacteria bacterium
ACGTAATAGCAGCGCTGGGAGCCGTCCTGGGCAAAGTCAACAATCCGGGCATGACGCAAAACGGTCAGGTGTTGGGAGATATTGGCCTGTGAGGCCGGCAGGATCTCATGGATGTCGGTCACGCACTTGGTGCCCTTCAACAGCTCGATCACGATCTGCAGGCGGGTAGGATGCCCCAGCGCCTTCAAAAGGGTTACCCAATAGTTTTCTATAATTGCCGACATGCCGCATCCTTATACCATATTCGAATATCCTAATATCAGAACAAAAGGGCGCTGTCATCAATTTTTGGGACACGCAGCTCGACAAAAAATGAATCACCTAAGGACCGGCTAAGTTTCGGCTGACAGAGTGATATCAATCTCAGATCTGGAGCTGGCATGGAATCTCTGAACCGCACCTTGTTTCTGCTGCTGAACGCCCCGGCCGATCCGCCGCCATTTTTGCTCTCCCTGGCCCGAATCCTGGCCCAATGGGCAATCTGGCTGGTGCCGCCGGCACTGGTACTGGGGTGGCTCAGGGGTAATGACCGGCTACGCCGGATACTGCTGCAGGCGGCAGGCGCCGGCGCGGTCGGACTGTTGATCAACCAGTTGATAGGCCTGTTCTGGCAGCACCAGCGACCGTTCATGCTCGGTCTGGGGCATACATTCCTCGATCATGCCCCCGACTCTTCCTTCCCCAGCGATCACCTCACCCTCTGCTGGGCTGTGGCTTTCAACCTACTCTTGCAGCAAAAAACCCGCACCGCCGGGCTACTTCTGGCTGTTTTGGGACTGCCGGTGGCGTGGGCGCGGATCTATCTGGGGGTCCACTTCCCCCTGGACATGGTCGGCGCCGCCCTGGTGGCCCTGTTCAGCGCCCTACTGCTCTGTTACGAGGGGCGGGCCATCGACTGGCTGCACCGTCCTCTTACCAGCGGGTACCGACACCTTGCCGCGCCGCTCATCCGGCGAGGGCTGTTGCACAAATAGCATGCACGACTATACGCACAGGAGACCCACTATGCTGACCGAACAGGACCATACCCTTACCCGGATGCTGAACAAGGTGCCGGAGGTGACCCTCTGGTTCTGGCTGATCAAGGTCATGGCCACCACCGTGGGCGAGACCGCCGCCGACTTCCTCAACGTCAATCTCCACTTCGGCCTCACTGGCACCTCGGCAGTAATGGCCATACTCCTCGGCATCTTCATGGTGTTGCAGCTGCGGGCCAGGCAGTACGTCCCCTGGCTCTACTGGCTGGTAGTAGTGCTGATCAGCGTTGTCGGCACGCTGATCTCTGACAATCTGGTGGACAACCTCGGCGTGCCGCTGCAGGCCACCACGGCCCTCTTCGGCGTGGCCCTGATCGCAACCTTCATCATCTGGTACGCCAAAGAACGGACCCTTTCCATCCACACCATCGTTACCATCCGGCGTGAACGGTTTTACTGGGCCGCCATCCTGTTTACCTTTGCCCTGGGCACCGCCGCCGGCGACCTGCTGGCCGAAGGGCTGAACCTGGGTTACGCCCGTTCGGCACTGCTGTTTGGCGGCATGATCGGCGTGACGGTCCTGGCCTACTACCTGTTTAGGGCCAACAGCGTGGCCTGCTTCTGGATCGCCTACATCCTGACCAGACCACTTGGGGCATCCTGCGGCGACCTGTTGGCGCAGCCGGCGGCCAACGGCGGCCTTGGGCTGGGAACGGAGGTCACCAGCGTCCTGTTCCTTACCAGCATCGCTGCCATGGTGATCTACCTAAGCATGAACCGCAGGAACCGGATCGCCGATGCCGATTGAAAATGGGCAAGACATACGTAGAAGGCGGACCGGTGAGGCGCCGCCGCAGCAGATATCACCTCAGAAAGGAGGTGATCAACCATGACCATACAACCGACAACAACGGCCACTACAGCTGCACAGGCTCAACAGGCAAAACCGGAGACGACAACCGCAGCGGCCTCCACCGCCAAAGCGGCAACCGCCGCCAAAGCCCAGGCCGATTCGGTAACCATCTCGAAGCAGGCCGCGCAGTTGAGTAATTCTCCCGGCTACAGCACCACAGAAGAAGCAACAGAGAGTGCCGCGGCAAAAGCTGCGGAAAAGCTCAAGGGACAGCGCTAGAGCGCTACCGGCAGCACCTTTACATACAGCAGCACCGCTGCGACGGCGCCTCACCGGCCCGCACGATACCGCGACCACCTAACGTAAGGAGAAACAAAGATGCACAGCACACTCGAAGAACAGTACAGCAAGGTGCCGGCGGTCACGCTGATTTTCTGGCTGATCAAGATCGCCGCCACCACCCTGGGCGAGACCGGCGGCGATGCCGTTTCCATGTCGATGAATCTGGGGTATCTGGTGGGTACCGCCATCTTTGCGGCCATCTTTGCCGTGGCGGTCACTGCCCAGGTCTCGGCCCGTCGCTATCAGCCGCTGCTGTACTGGGTCACCATCATCGCCACCACCACCGTGGGGACCACCCTGGCCGATTTTGCCGACCGTTCCCTGGGAATCGGTTACGCCGGCGGTTCGTCACTGCTGCTGACCCTGCTGTGTATCTCCCTGTTCGTCTGGCACCGCGCCATGGGCACCGTCTCGGTGGCCAGTATCCGGACCAAGAAAGCGGAGGTTTTCTACTGGGTGACCATCATGTTCTCGCAAACGCTTGGCACCGCCCTGGGTGACTGGACCGCCGACACGGCAGGCCTGGGCTACACCAACGGCGCCCTGGTCTTCGGCATGCTGCTGGCAATGCTCGTAGCGGCCTACTACTGGAGCCGCATCTCCCGCACCACCCTGTTCTGGGCCGCCTTCATCCTCACCCGCCCCCTGGGTGCCGTAGTGGGCGACCTGCTGGACAAGCCGGTGGCCTCCGGCGGCCTTGCCTTAAGCCGTTACACCGCCTCGACCGTGCTGTTCAGCTTCATCCTGCTCAGCCTGTGTCTCCTACCTCAACGGGCTGCGGAAAAGGGGCACTAGCCGTGGGCCCTTGTCGGACCTTAAATCCATGGTAGTATTACTGAGATAATACACGAACGGGAGAGGGCCGACCATGACCAGCACCAAACGGTATCTGAACGTCCTGTTGCCCTTTGGGCTGGACGCCGGCTTCGGCCTCTGACAGGCCGTGTTCTGGGGGTTTCTGTGATCTGTCCGCACCACGTTATGCGCTCGTTTACCCGTTGGCCGACCGCCGTGCTGCTCTGCACCGCCCTGGGCGGCTGCACCCTGTACCATCCCAAGCCGTTGCCGACCTCACCATCACTGCAGAGGCAGGTACCGGTCCTGGCCATCACCGCCGATATGCTCGCCGTCCCGGCGTTGCGCAACCATCCCTTCAACCCCGATGACGGCCTGGATATCACCGAGACCGCCATCCTGGCGGTGGTCAACAACCCCGATCTGCGGGCCCAGCGTGATGGACGGGGGATCGCCCGGGCCCAGC
>JAJXUW010000049.1 GCA_021782545.1 Deltaproteobacteria bacterium
GCCATATCCCGCGGCGGGAGGTGGCCCCCAAATATTCCGCCGATGTGATCCTCGAGAGACCGCCCTCCCGCGCCATGGTGCAGACCACCGAAAAGGTCGTGGTGGTGGGGGCATCCACCGGCGGTACCGAAGCGCTCAAGCTGTTTCTGGAAATGTTGCCGGAGGATACGCCGGGTATTGTGATCGTACAGCACATGCCCGAGCATTTCACCGCCGCCTTTGCCAAACGGCTGAACAACAGCTGCAGAGTGACGGTGAAGGAGGCCGAGGACAACGATACCGTGGTGCGGGGCCGGGCACTGATCGCGCCCGGCAACCGCCACACCCTGCTGAAACGAAGCGGCGCCCGCTATTACGTAGAGGTGAAGGATGGACCGCTGGTTTCACGACATCGTCCATCGGTGGATGTGCTGTTCCGCTCGGCCGCCCGTTACGGCGGCAAAAATATCGTCGGCGTGATCATGACCGGCATGGGGGATGACGGCGCCAAAGGGATGCGGGAGATGCACGACGCCGGCGCCGTGACGATCGCCCAGGATGAGGCCAGCTGTGTGGTATTCGGTATGCCCCATGAGGCGATCAAGCAGGGCGGCGTCGACAAGGTGCTGCCGCTTGACCGGATCGCCGACGAGGTACTCAAACGCTCCGCCTGATACTTGACCACCTGTAGGCTCCATGATACAGCTTCATACGAACCTGCCAGAATCTCTTACCTGAAGGATACACCGCCATGGGCCAGGAACAGGATCTCCGTTTTTTCATCGGCCGCCAGCCGATCCTGGACCTGAAGCAGGAAATCGTCGGGTACGAGCTGCTGTTCAGAGCGGCCAGCCACCACACCACCGCCCAGTTCGAGAGTCAGGCGCAGGCCTCGGCCTCGGTGATCGCCAACGCCCTGTCAGAATTTGGCTTTCACGAAGTGCTGGGGGACAAATTCGGTTTTTTGAACATTTCCGCCGGGGTGCTGCACTCCGAGATGCTGGAACTGTTGCCGTGTGAACAGTCCGTGCTGGAAATCCTGGAAAACATCGATCTTGACGACAACGTCCGCCTGCGTTGCCAACAGCTCAAATCACAGGGATTCCAGATCGCCCTCGACGATCACATCTATTCACCTGATCACTCCTCGTTCTACAAATTTGTCGACATCGTCAAGGTGGACATCATGGCCACCGATCCCGAAGAACTGCCCAGAATTGCTGCTGAACTGCGTAAATATCCGGTAAAGCTCCTGGCAGAACGGGTTGAAACGGTGGAACAGTTTGAACTGTGCGTCAAATACGGCTTCGAACTATTCCAGGGGTATTTTTTCGAGCGCCCGGTCGTGCTGGGCAGGAAACGGATCGACCCATCGGGCCTGGCTATGATGAAGCTGCTCAAACAACTCAACATCGACTGGGACATTAACGAGGTGGAAGAAACGTTTCGGGAGAATCCCACCCTCACCTTCAACCTGCTCAAACTCGTCAACTCGGTCATGTTCGGCATGCGGGAGAAGATTAAAAATCTGCGGCACGCCATCATGATGCTGGGGATCAACCACCTGCGCCGCTGGGTGCAACTGGCCCTGTTCGCCGGTAAGGACGAACGGGGGCTCAACTCACCCTTGTTGGAAATGGCTGCGGTACGCGGACGGCTGATGGAGCTTTTGACCATACAACGCACCGGTCTGCCACGCACCAGCGATCTGGTTGAGGCCGCCTTCATGACCGGCATCCTGTCGCTTCTGGATGTGCTGTTCGAGACCGAGATGGAAGAGATCGTCATCAGCCTGAACCTAAGCGATGAGGTGGCGGCGGCGCTCCTGCGCCGTGAGGGGAACCTGGGACAGTTGCTGCTCCTGACTGAAAAGCTCGAAAAGACCGATTTTACTGCCGTACAGGATATTCTCGAGCAGAACGATATCAGCTTTGAACAGTTACTGACGGCACAACTGGACGCCTTCAACTGGCGCAACAGTATCGTCCAGGATCAACGTCGTTCTTGACCCACTCAATCTTTTGGGATAATTTTGTCCGTCCTGACCGGACACATCTCCCACTATCCGGTTATATCCATGAACATCACTGCCATAATTCCCGCCCGTTACGGTTCAACTCGCTTTCCTGGCAAGGCGCTGGCCGATCTTGCCGGTAAGCCGATGATCCAGCATGTCTATGAGCGTACCGCCCGAGCCAGTCACCTCTCGCAGGTGATCGTCGCCACCGACGATGAACGGATCGCCGAGGCGGTCAAAAAGTTCGGCGGAACCGTTGCCATGACCGCCACGACCCACGAGACCGGCACCGACCGGCTGGCCGAGGTGGCCAAGGGGCTTACCGCCGACATTATTGTAAATGTCCAGGGTGACGAGCCGCTGATCGAGCCGGCGATGATCGATCAGGCCATTGAGCCATTCCTGACCGACCGCGACCTGCTGATGGGCACCTTGAAATGCCGCATTACCTGCCTGCATGACTTTCTGTCACCCAACGTGGTCAAGGTAGTGACCGACAAGGACGGCAACGCGCTGTATTTTTCCCGCTCACCCCTGCCGTTCTTCCGTGACAAGTGGCAGGACCTGAAAGACGAAGCCTTTGCCTCGGGCAGACTGCTCTGCCACAAGCATGTCGGGCTGTATGTCTATCAACGCGACTTTTTGATCCGTTACGCAGCGATGCCTCAGACCACCCTGGAAATGGCAGAAAAGCTTGAACAGTTGCGGGCCATGGAAAACGGAGTGCGAATCAGGGTGGTGGAAACCGATTTTGAATCGCTGGGCGTGGATACCCCCGAGGACCTCACCAAGGCCCGTGAACGGATGCTGAAACAAGGATAACTAATGACTGCACGTGCAAAAGATCAGGAGCTGAGTTCCATGAAAACCAAATTTATCTTCATTACCGGCGGCGTCGTCTCCTCCATCGGCAAAGGCTTGGCCGCCGCATCGCTGGGGGCCCTGCTGGAGGCCCGGGGCTTAAGGGTGACCATGCAGAAACTGGACCCGTACATAAACGTCGACCCCGGCACCATGTCACCCTTTCAGCACGGCGAGGTGTTCGTCACCGACGACGGTGCCGAGACCGACCTGGATCTTGGCCACTATGAGCGCTACACCTCGGCCAAGCTCTCCAAAAAGAGCAACTTCACCACTGGCCAGGTCTACTTCTCAGTGATCGAGAAGGAGCGACGCGGCGACTACCTGGGCGGCACCGTGCAGGTGATCCCCCACATCACCGACGAAATCAAGGCCAAGGTGCTTGAAAACGCCAAGGGGGCCGATGTGGCCATTATCGAGGTGGGCGGCACCGTGGGCGACATCGAATCGCTGCCCTTTCTGGAGGCGATCCGCCAACTACGCTACGATCGAGGCCAAGGCAACACTCTGTATATACATGTCACCCTGGTGCCCTACATCCGCACCGCCGGCGAACTAAAGACCAAGCCGACCCAGCATTCGGTGATGGAACTGCGCAAGATCGGTATCCAGCCCGATCTCCTGATCTGCCGGTGCGACCGCGAGCTGCCGCAAGACATGAAGCGCAAGATATCCCTGTTCTGCAATGTGGACGAAAACTGCGTGATTCAGTCGGTGGATGCCGAACATATCTACGCCGTACCGCTGGCCCTGAACAGGGAACGGTTGGACGAGCAGGTGGTGGAAAAGCTCAACATCTGGACCAAACAGCCCGACCTGTCCCACTGGCAAAACGTAGTAGAAACCCTGCGGCAGCCTAGCCATGGGGAAGTACGTATCGCCATTGTGGGCAAATATGTTGATCTGACCGAGTCCTACAAATCCCTGGCCGAGGCGCTGACCCACGGCGGCATCGCCAACGACTGCCGGGTGTACCTCAAGTATATCGATGCCGAGAAGCTGGAGGAAAATGGCGTGGATGGCTGGCTGGATGACGTGGACGGCATACTGGTACCCGGCGGTTTCGGTGAACGTGGCACCGAGGGCAAAGTGCTTGCCATAGAATATGCACGGACCAGACAGGTCCCTTTCTTCGGCATCTGCCTGGGGATGCAGATGGCAGCGGTTGAGTTCGCCCGTAACGTCTGCGGTCTTAAAAAGGCCTGTTCAACCGAATTCAAACCCGAATGCAAGGAACCGGTGATCCACCTGATGGAGGATCAGAAGTCGGTGCACAAAAAGGGTGGCACTATGCGACTGGGAGCCTGCCCCTGCACGGTGACAAAAGGCACCACGGCCTTTGAGGCCTATAACGAGCCGGAAATCTCCGAGCGTCACCGTCACCGTTACGAGTTCAACAACAACTACCGCGAGTTGATGACCAGCAAGGGGCTGGTTCTGTCGGGTATCAACAAGCAGAAAGATCTGGTGGAGATCATCGAGCTCCCCGAACATCCCTGGTTCCTGGCCTGCCAGTTCCACCCGGAGTTCAAATCCAAGCCGCTGGTTCCGCACCCCTTGTTTAGGGCGTTTATCGGCGCATCCCTCACGCACCGCAACCAGCAGCACGAACAGCGGTAACATCCTGCCACAACGGAGCGGCGTGCCCCGATGGACACGCCGCCCCTACCTGCTGGCGGTTTACGCCTCGGTCTCTAGTCGATAGGCCTGTACTACCGCCGTTGGCGAAGGGAAAAAGGCATCGCTGCCAAACAGCTCGACCAGACGAGAGCGTACAAACTCCCCCTTAACCTCGTCGATAAGCTCACAGAACACCAGCCGAACGCCTTTTTCAGCCAGACAGGCATGCAACAGCCGCAACGATTCCGCGGCCGTGAAATCCACATCGTTGATCGCCGCCCCATCGATACAGAACCAACGCAGCGGCGGATCGGCCTGTTTGACCAGCATACCGATCTCGGAAACCAGCCGCTGGGTGTTGGCGTAGTACATGTTATGCATGAACCGGTAGATGATCAAACCAGGCACTATCTGCCCTGAACTGCTCACCTTCTGCTGCCGCCACCCATGCTCGGCATCGGCAACCAGCACCATATTGTTGACCCGGTAACCATGACGGGTGTGTACAATCAATGACATAACGATGGCAAACAGGATACTCTTCTCCACTCCCATCAGCACGACAGCGGCAGCTGTAGCCAAGGCCACCCAGAACTCCCACGGCCGTTCCCTGCAAATCCTACGCATCCCCGTTACATCCACCAACTCGACACCGATCAGGATAACCACCGCCGAGAGCACCGCCATCGGCATGGCCGCCAACAGTCCAGTAGAAAAAAGCAAGACCAGCACGACAACAGCACTGGCTGTCAACTGAGCGAGCTGGCTGCGCCCCCCGGCGCTGTCAACCATCTGTGTCTTGGTGGGGCTGCCGTTGACGATGAAGGTGCCACTTATCCCCGCGCCCACGTTGGCCAAGGCCAAGCCCACCAGATCGACCTGTTCATCGAACGGCTCAAAGTAACGCATGGCATAGGCGCGGGAGGTGGCCGCACTTTGAGAAAGGATGACGACAAACATGGCAAAGGCGGTAGGGGCGAGCCGCTGCATGAGATGCCAGTCCCAGAGTCCGGCAGGCAACGCGATCTTTGGCAGGCCGCTCGGCACGGCGCCGAGCAGGTGTACGCCATAGCTTTCAAGATGGAAGGCGCGGCCGCCAGCGATGGCGAGCAGCACCGCAATCAACGCCCCAGGAATCCGCGGAGAGATAGTCCGGGCAAGGGCAATAATCGCAAGCACCGCAGCGGCCAGGGCCAAATCCGGAAACGGTATGCCGGCAAGGTTTCCGGGATCGTCAAGCAGCTTAATGAGCCTCGCAGGCCCGCCGAGCAGACTGGTGAACTCGTTCATGGCGACCTGAATGCCGACACCGGACAAAAAGCCGATCAAGACGGTACGGGAGAGAAAATCGGCTAAGAACCCCAGCCGGGCAAACCGGGCAAGCAGCAGGAAAACAGCCGTCATCAGCGCAAGGATGCCAGCCAGTGCGAGCCATTCTGACGAGCGGGGCGTCGCCATGCCGGCGATGCTGCTGGCCAGGATAGCGGCGGTGGCAGAGTCGGCCCCCACGACCAGGTGCCGGGATGAACCGAACAGCGCATAGAGCACCATCGGCAGGAGCATCGTGTAGAGGCCGGTAATGAGAGGGGTGCCGGCAATGGAGGTATAGCCCATCACCTCGGGAATGGCCAGCGCCGCCAGGGTGACGCCAGCCAGGAGATCGTTTACCGCCTGCGAGCCGCTGATCGGCAGGATTCCCTCTAACAGGCGCATACGGGTAAGCCGGTCAGACAGAAGCCGTCTCATAGTGTCTCCTCAGGCGATAACCGACACCGGGCTCGGTGGTGATATGCTGCGGCCGAGACGGGTCGGCCTCGATCTTACGGCGCAGATTGCTGATATTAACCCGCAGCACGTGGGGCTGTTCAAGATAGGCAATCCCCCAGACCTGTTGTAAGAGCTGCCGATGGGTCAGTACCCTACCGGCATGGCTGACCAAAAGCCGTAGAATATCATATTCCGTTGGCGTCAGGGCCACCTCTGCACCGCGGCAGACGACCCGTCGCTCATGCAGGTCAACCGTCAGATCGCCGTCTACAAAGACCGGTTCGGGCGTCTGGTGCACCGACCTTCTGAGCGTTGCCCGGATACGGGCCATAAGCTCACTGACACCGAACGGTTTGGTCAAGTAGTCGTCGGCACCTGCATCCAGGGCCGCCACCTTATCCTGTTCCCGTTCCCTGACCGACAGGACGATGATCGGGACCGGCGACCATTCACGGATTCTCTTGATGCATTCGATCCCGTCAAGGTCGGGCAACCCCAAGTCCAACAGGATCAAATCCGGCCTTGTCGCTGCAGCGGCAGCGAGGGCGGCATGACCGTTCTCGGCAACGTGCAGGACAAACTCCGCCTCAAGAATAGCCTGTAAAAACCGGCGGATGGAGAGTTCATCATCAACGATCAGTATCCGGAACGCGTGTCGTTCACTCATGCAGCTGCCTCCTCATACGCGGTCGCAGGCAGCAGCACCTCAACCATCAGCCCACCTTGTGGCCTGTTCGCTGCCGTTATACTACCATTATGAGCGTCGACAATCCCCTTGGCAATCGCCAAACCCAGACCGGTACCGCCTGTTTTTTCAGGGACGTCGAGGCGATAAAACCGGTCAAAGATCCGTCCCTCTTCTCCAGCGGGAACACCGGGGCCACAATCAGCGACCCTGAGTACCACCCCCTCCCCTCGCAGCTGCGCCGACAAGGTTATCTCCGTCTGGTGGGGGGCATACTTGATGGCATTATCCAACAGATTCACCAAGGCCTGGGTCAAAAGGGCCACGTCCGCACGGACCGGTGGCAGATCAGGTGCTACCACGGTCACCATCTGATGATGATTGGCCCGAGATGCAACCGCATCCAGGGCACAGCCGATGATTTCCTCGGCATCGCAGGGTATGAGGCGCAGCGGTAGAACACCAGCCTCGAGCCTGGTCATATCAAGCAGATTACCGACAAAACGATTGAGCCGGCGAGTCTCTTCCGAGGCGGTAACGACCATTTCCCGCAATGTCACCGGATCAATGGTCTGGTTATCGGTCTGTAAGGTATCGAGCACCCCTGAGATCGTCACCAAGGGGGTACGCAGGTCGTGAGAGATGGAATTAAGCAGCGCCTGCTCCAGGTGACTTTTCTCACGCAAAAGACGCGCCTCTTCAGCCTGACGCGCCAGCTGCACCCGTTCGAATGCCATGGCAGCCTGCGCAGCAAAGGCCTCAATCAGCTGCCGGTTTTCGTGCACGGCAGTACCGGCAGCGTCAATAACAAGAACCCCAATGGTAAACCCGCCGGCTTTGATCGGAAAAAAGGCAGCCTGGACATCCGCAAACGCCGCAGTTCCTGCTCCTGCATAACGGCCGCTTCGGGTCACCCAGTGAACGATCTCCATATCGGCATCATCCAGCGCACTGCCATCACCACTACCAACCTGTTCCCACTGGTCGCCACGATTAAGCACAACGGTCAACCTGGCATGTACGCTGCTTGACACCGCATGACGAAGGGCCTCGACAACCGCAGCCTCATCGGCGGCAATGGCCAGGTCCCGAGTGAGATAATACAGACTGCCGGTTCGAGCCTCCTGCTTTTTGAGCTGTGCTATTTTTTCTCCAAGCCGGGCCACCAAGGTGCTGATCACCACACCAACGACAAAGAGGGCAAAGAAGGTGATCAGATATTCGGTGTCCGCAACCCGCAGCGAAAACCTGGGCGGTACAAAGAAGAGATCAAAGGCGACCACCGACAGAAAGGCGGTCAGGATGGCCGCTTTGAGCCCCAGACGCGTAGCGGCCAATACCACGGCAAGCAGAAAGACCATCACCATGTTAGCCGGTGCCAGATACGGCTGGACCGCGGTACAGAGCAGAGAGGCCAGCACCACCAGCAGGATGGCGCCAAGATAGCCAAATACGGGACGCATGGTTGTCATGGCACCAGTGTAGCGCTGAATGAATCCGCTGTCAGCTGCGAATGACTACGCCCGTACCCGGATCGGCATAATGACCGTGGTCAGTCCATCCCACTGCAACCTGCGCTGGATGGCAAAGGCGGTTTCGTTGTGCAGCAGACGGTGATAGAACTTCTCCAACTTGAAGGTGATCTGCCCGGTAAAGACCGTGGCGCGGGGAAACTCCTCCGCAGCCTGCTTGCACAACTCCACGGCGCTCTCTACGACATCGGTGGCCAGGGCGGTGCGGTATTCCGCGGCAAAGCCCAACCGATGGGCCATGGCCACATATTTTTCCAAGCTGACGATGACCGATGCCTCAAGGGCCTCGATCTCCTCGGCCCCTTTGAACGAGCCCGAATCGATCATGGCCACCGAGACGAAGACGATATTCTTATAGGTGCGCGGAAAGGTACTCATGATCGAAAACAGGGTGTGCAGACCAAAGCCGCTATACCCTGACACCAGTTGGATTGCGGTGGGGGCATTTCTATCCATAGCTGGCGGTTCGCCGTGGGAGGCGACCGGCACGTCCAACAAAGTCTCGTCCAGATCCCGCATCCCTTGACGGACCCGAACGTAATGCCCCTTGATCTGGTAGCAGAGCACGATCACCACAGAGGTAATCACCAGGGTCAGCCAGCCCCCTTCGGCAAATTTTTCGATGGTGGTAATAATCAGAATTGTGACGCAGAGAGCAAGCCCCACGAGATGCACCAACAGATGACGGAACCACTGGGGGTCGCTTGCCCGGCGTTCGATGAAAAATTTTGACATGCCGAGTTGGGAAAGCGAAAAGGTCACAAAAACGTTGATGGAGTACATCACCACCAAGGCTGCTACGGAACCGTGGGTGTACAGCATGAGCAGGATCGAAGACACGCCCATCAACATGATACCATTGCGCATGGTCAGACGGACCGAAAGAGCGGCAAAACGGTGCGGCAGCCAGGAGTCCACCGCCATGTTGGCCATGACCCGCGGGCCATCCACAAAACCGGTCTGGGCTGCCACCAGCAGCAAGGCGCCTTCGGAGAATATGGTGATAAAAGCCAGCCAACCACCCATGGGCCAGTGCGCGAATAGCCCGTCTGCCAGCACGGCATTGAGAGTCTTGCCCTCCACCGGCTTGATACCCACCAAGGCATAGCAAAGAAACAGCACGCCGGCGGTAAATGCCAGGGAGGTGGCCATGTAGATCATGGTCCGCTTGCCGGTCTGGACCCGCGGTTCCCGCATGATCTGCAGGCCGTTGCTGACCGCCTCGATGCCGGTGTAGGTACCGCCTCCCAGGGAATAAGCCCGCAGAAACAGCAACAGTATGCCTATAAAACCGATTGAACCGAGGTCGTGGCCGAACTGCGTGTGGATGGTTCCGGCCAACGGTACGATCCGATCAGTATGGATAAAGACGCCATCCAAAAGCAGGAGGAGGTGGGTCAGCACAAAGATCATGAAAATCGGTGCCATGATGGCAATCGACTCCTTGACCCCTCTGATATTCAGAATAATCAGGATAACGGCCAAAAGGCACGCCACCGGTACCTTGTAATAATGCAGTGACTGCGGCACATAACTGAACAACGCATCGACACAGGAGGCGATAGATACCGTTATGGTAAGGACGTAATCCACCAGTAGAGCCGCGCCCGAGACAACACCGGCCTTTTCTCCCAACATATGGGTAGCTACAATATAGCCACCGCCACCGTGGGGAAAATGCTCAATGATGCGGGAATAGGCATAGGAGATGATGAAGACCGTCAGCCCTGTTGTCAGACCGAGAAAGACCGCCAGATAGGTATGTTCCCCCAGTGCCCTGAACGCCTCTTCAGGACCGTAGGCCGACGAGGAGAGACCGTCCGCCCCTAGGCCAACCCAGGCCAAAACCGGGATCAAGGCCATCTTGTGGAATAGCTGCGGGTCTTTCAGATACTTCGGCGCGCCAAAAAGTGCACGGATCATTTTGCTGAATAGCGAATCGGAGTTTTCGGAGGGTTCGTACATGGTCAGCCTACTCCTATTTTTTCAGGCTGGTGATTGCGACCAGCTTCCAGAGCCCAAGATCCCGATCATAGACCGGAACCTTGCCGGAACAGGGGGCTGGCGGCACAATCGTCGTGGTCCCCTCCTGCTCATTACAAGCCGATTGATCACGAAAATCTTCGCCTTCATACAGTCCGGTGTCACGATTAAACAGGTAAATTTTCATCTTGGAGACACCTCCTGACTATCGACTCTAGCTGGTCGTACCTCAAAAAGGTGTTAAGATCGGGGCGATTGCTATCAAAAAAACATAAAGGCCTACCGCATTACGCGGTAGGCCTTTGGTATGATTGGCGCGCCCGACAGGATTCGAACCTGTGACCCACGGCTTAGAAGGCCGTTGCTCTATCCAACTGAGCTACGGGCGCGTGTGAAAACTCTTGGCACTATACCCTACCGACGGCATCTGACGCAAGCAAGGCACAGCATTTTCAGGAAAGACGATTCTTAAAATCAGGATATCCAAAGCTACGCACGACTTTCAGTTCGCCGCTCTGCGGCTCGTAGGTGCACAGGTGGGGATGCTGGATACCGTTGAAGGTGGTGGTCTTGACCATGGTATAGTGGGCCATATCCTCGAACACCAGCCTATCTCCAACGTTAAGCGGCTGCTCGAAGGACCAGTCGCCGATCACGTCACCGGCCAGACAGGAGGGACCACCCAAGCGGTAGGTGTACGGTTTTACACCGGGTTCAAAACCGCCGGTAATGGCAGGACGATAGGGCATCTCCAACACGTCCGGCATATGGCAGGTGGCCGAGACGTCCAGGATGGCGATCTGCATGCCGTTATCCACCACGTCCAACACTTCTGACACCAACACACCAGTGCCGATGGCAATCGCCTCCCCCGGCTCCAGATAGACTTCTACGTCGTACTTTTTGCGTAAATAGTTTACAAGCTCTACCAACCCGTCGAGGTCGTACCCTTCACGGGTGATGTGATGGCCGCCCCCCAGGTTCAGCCACTTCATCCCGTGCAGGTATCGACTGAACTTCTGCTCGAACACAGCTACGGTCCGCTCCAGCGGCTCAAACAGCTGCTCACAGAGGGTATGGAAATGCAGTCCCTCCACCCCGGCCAGGGAACGCCCTTCGAATGCGGTCGACGGGATGCCCAGACGCGAGTTGAGGGCGCAGGGGTCATAGATGGCGGTGTGGCCCTCGGAGTGTTCGGGATTGACCCGCAGGCCGATGGAGACGCCGCTCTGCTCCCACAGCGGCCGGAAGCGCTCCAGTTGATTGAAGGAGTTGAACACCAGGTGGTTGGAGATGGCAAGCAGCTCGCGGACGTCGCTCTCTTTGAAGGCGGCGGCAAAGGAGTGCACCTCGCGGCCGAACTCCTCCCGTCCCAGCCGGGCCTCCCAGGGGGAACTGGCGCAGACCCCCTGCAGGGTCTGGCGGATGAGCGGAAAGGTCGACCACATGGCAAAGGCCTTCAGCGCCATGAGTATCTTCGCCCCGCTGCGCTGCTGCACCTGTTCCAGAATAGCCAGGTTGTGGCGCAACCGGCCCAGGTCCACCACATAGGCGGGTGAAGGAGCACACGCGACTATTTTGTCGATAGCAATACCGGTCATCTACAGTTTAGGCCACTCACCCTCGACGACAACCTCAGGAAGGCCCATCGGACCGAGTTCTTGCAAAAACACCTCCGGATCGAACTGCTCCATGTTCCAGACGCCGGGGGCATGCCATTTACCGGTCAGCATCATGATCGCCCCCACCACGGCCGGTACGCCGGTGGTGTAGCTGATGGCCTGTGACTGCACTTCCCGGTAGCAGGCCTCATGGTCACAGATGTTGTAGATGTAAACCTGTTTACGCTTGCCGTCCTTGATGCCCCGCGCGATCACGCCGATACAGGTCTTGCCCTTGGTGAGCGGACCGAGGGAGCCGGGGTCGGGCAGCAGGGCTTTGAGAAACTGTATCGGCACGATCTTCTGGCCATTGTACTCTACTTCGTCAATGCGGGTCATGCCGACGTTCTGCAGTACCTCCAGGTGCTTTAAGTAGTTGTCGGAGAAGGTCATCCAGAACTGGGCCTTCTTGATGGTGGGGATATGCTTGACGATGGACTCCATCTCCTCGTGGTAGAGGCGGTAGATGTTCATCGGACCGATACCCTCCGGGAAGTCGAAGACCCGCTTGGTTGCAAGCGGCGGGGACTCCTGGAAGGTGCCATTCTCCCAGTGGCGGCAGGTGGCGGTCACCTCGCGGATATTGATCTCCGGGTTGAAGTTGGTGGCAAACGGCTGACCGTGGCTGCCGGCGTTGGCATCGATGATATCCAGCTCCTCCACCACATCAAGGTACTTCTTGGCGGCCAGGGCGGTGTAGACGTTGGTGACGCCCGGATCGAAACCCGAGCCCAGCAGGGCCATGATGCCGGCCTGTTTGAATTTCTCCTGATAGGCCCACTGCCAGGAGTACTCGAACCTAGCGGTGTCCAGCGGCTCGTAGTTGGCGGTATCCAGGTAATCGACGCCGGTCGAAAGACACGCGTCCATGATATGCAGGTCCTGGTACGGCAGGGCGACGTTGATCACCAGCCTGGGTTGCAGCTGTTTGATCAGGGCCACCAGCTCAGGCACGTTGTCGGCATCCACCTGTGCGGTCTTGATCGGCGAAGCGATCTGGGCCGCAATAACGTCACACTTGGCCTTGGTGCGGGAGGCCAGGGTGATCTCGCTGAAGATGTCGCGGCGTTGGGCGCACTTGTGGGCCACCACCTGGCCGACCCCGCCGGCACCGATGATAAGTACCTTGCTCATGACTTACTCTCCTAAATAGGTGTACCCCAGCAGGGTCCGGTCCAACAGTTCGATAAAGTGGCTGCTCTCCTCAATGGAGACCTTGCGCCGGGCCACGTCCTTCTCCAGGTGTTCACGCACCCGTTTCAGGATCTCCGGTCCCTTGTACTGGACGTACTTCAGACTCTCCCAGGTTACATCACCGTTGATAACCGTATCGATCAGGTAACCGGTCTTCTTGTTGAAGGTGATATGCACGGCGTTGGTGTCGCCGAACAGGTTGTGCATATCTCCCAGAATTTCCTGGTAGGCCCCGATCAGAAAGAAGCCGATGTAATACTCCTCGTCTTTCTTGATCTTATGCAGCGGCAGAAATTTCGACCGACCGTTCTCCCCCACGAAACTGGTGATCTCGCCATCGGAGTCGCAGGTGATGTCGGCCACCGAGGCCATGACTTCGGGGCGCTGATTGAGGCGCTGCAACGGCATGATCGGAAACAACTGGTCGATGGCCCAGGAGTCGGGGATCGACTGGAACAGGGAAAAGTTGGCGAAGTAGGTCTGACGCAGGGCCAGCTGGAAGTTTTGCAACTCCTCCGGGATCGGCTTCATTTTCTCCACGATAGAGTTGATCTTCTTGATAATCTTCGAATAAAGCCACTCGGCGATGGCCCGTTCCTGCAGGGTCAGGTACCCCAGGTTGAACAGGCTGACCGCCTCGTTGATCAGCTGCAGGGTATCGTGGTAGTCCTCCCGCAGCGAGTAGCGGTCGATACTCTTATAGATGTCCAGCAGCTTCTTGACTGTGGGGGCCGGCTTCTCCATCTCCTCCAGTACCGCCTCGTAATCCGGCATCAGGTTCTGGGTATTGGTATTGAGCACGTTGGTCACCAGCACCGAGTAATGGGCCACCGTGGCCCGGCCCGATTCGGAGATGATGTTGGGACAGTCCACCCCGGCCTCGTCGCAGATGTTCTTGATCTGGTAGATCACGTCGTTGGCGTACTCTTCCACCGTGTAGTTGACGCTGGAGAAATAGCTGGACTTGGAGCCGTCGTAGTCCACGCCCAGGCCGCCGCCGATGTCGAGGTACTCGATATTGACCCCCAGCTTGCGCATCTCGCTGTAGATACGGGCCGCCTCGATCAGAGCGGTCTTGATCTTGTCGATCTTGGTAATCTGACTGCCGATATGCGAATGCAGCAAGGTCACACAATCCAGCATATCCTCTTTCTCAAGCAGCTGAATGGCAACCATGATCTCCGACATCCGCAGACCGAACTTGGCGTCCTCGCCGCCGCTGGTGGCCCACTTGCCGGTCCCTTTGGAGGAGAGCTTGACCCGAATCCCCAGTTTGGGCTTGATGCCGGTTTTCTGGGAGAGCTCGATGATCTTTTCCAGTTCGAACAACTTCTCCACCACGATGGTGATGTTGTAGCCGACCCGGGTGGCGTACAGCACGGTCTCGATGTACTCGGCATCCTTGTAGCCGTTACACAGAATCGGCAGGCCGTTACCGGTGGAGATGGCGATACCGGCCACCAGCTCCGGCTTGGAGCCCACCTCCAGGCCGATGTTGTAGCGTTTGCCGTAGGAGGCGATCGCCTCAACCACCTGACGCTGCTGGTTCACCTTGATCGGGTAGAAGGTCTGGTACTTGGCGGGGTAGTCGTTTTCAGCGATGGCGTTGCGGAAAACCCGGTTGATGGAGGCGATCCGCCCCTGCAAGACATCCATGAAACGCAACAGGATCGGCGGTTTGATCTTGCGCTTGATCAGATCATCCACCAACACCCGCAGATCGATGGCGTTCTTGGAGTTGGATGAGGGATGGACGCAGACGTTTCCCTTCTTGTTGATGGAAAACAGATCGGCCCCCCAGTTATCGACATTGTATATCGTGGTGGAATCCGTAATGGTCCAGCGCTCCATGAAACACCCCCTTAACCTGCGCTTTATGCAGGAAATACGTGCATCACGTCAATAAAAAAGGGGGCGGGACTGATGTCCCGTCCCCTTTGTAACGCAGTTGTTACTGTCAGTCCTTCTCTTCAAGCGTCTGCCCAAGGGCAGCCTTTCTGGAGAGCTTGATCTTGCCCTGTTTATCGATGCCGATACACTTCACCAGCACCTTATCCCCCTCATTGAGGATATCGGTCACGTTCTTTACCCGGGTCTCGTCCAACTCCGAAATATGCACCAGGCCGTCGGTACCGGGCAGGATCTCGACAAAGGCGCCGAACTCCATGATCTTCTTGACGGTGCCCATGTAGAGCTTACCCTCTTCGGCCTCGTCGGTTAAGCCCCGGATCAGCTCGATGGCGGCGTCGCAGGCAGCCTTGTCGGAGCTGGCGATATTGATCTTGCCGCTGTCCTCGATATCGATGGAGACGCCGGTGGTCTCGGTGATGCTGCGGATGGTCTTGCCGCCGGAACCGATGACGTCGCGGATCCGGTCCGGCTTGATGAAGATGGTGGTGATGCGCGGCGCGAAGGGCGACATCTCCTCGCGGGGTGCGGCCAGACACTGGGCCATCTTACCCAGGATGAACAGACGGCCGTCTTTTGCCTGTTTCAGCGCCTGTGCCATGATCTCCTTGCTGACGCCGCCGATCTTGATGTCCATCTGCAGGGCGGTCACGCCGTCAGCGGAACCGGCCACCTTGAAGTCCATATCGCCCAGGTGGTCTTCGTCACCCAGGATGTCGGTCAGCACCGCAACCTTATCGCCCTCC
>JAJXUW010000124.1 GCA_021782545.1 Deltaproteobacteria bacterium
TGGTTGGTTGCCCGACGGATCATCTGCTCGTGCCTGGCGAGCATCGGCACCATGACATGTCGAGGCGTCTTCGGCGGGATCAGCATCCCTTTCATGACCGCCACCTCCCTTCACCGATCTCACTACAGTGTTACTATAACACATTTTTCTCCGGCAACGTGACGGCTAAATCACGCATCCCCCCCGCTGTTGGATTGCAGAAACCGCCCGTTTGCCGTATGCTGCCGCTCATTACCACACGCGGAGCACAAACAGCAGATGAATTTTTTGTATGCCCTGGACCTGCTCGGTACGGCCGCTTTTGCGGCATCTGGCGCCCTGGCTGGCATCCGCCGCCAGATGGATATCTTCGGCGTCGTGATGCTGGGACTGGTCACCGCCACCGGCGGCGGTACCCTGCGAGACCTGCTGTTGGGGGACATCCCGCCGTTCATCTTCAAAAACGAGACCTACCTCTACCTCTCGGTGGCGGTATCGCTTGCGGTCTTCATCTTCCACCACCAGCTGGACCTGCTCAAGCACCCCCTGATCTATTTCGATGCCGTCGGCCTGGGCACCTTTGTGGTGATCGGCACCGGTAAGGCCATCGCCTTCAGGCTCGGTTTCTTTGGTGCCGTCATGATGGGGGTGATCACCGCCACCGCCGGCGGCATGATCCGCGATCTGCTCTCCAACCGGATACCGCTGGTACTGCAGCAGGAGGTCTACGCCTCCGCCTGCCTGGCAGGCGGCGTACTTCTGTATCTGCTGCACCAGTACACCACGCTGCCGCACACCTGGCTGCTGCTGGCATCGGCCTCAACCGTCATCATTTTGCGCCTCTTGGCGGTCCAGTACAACTGGTCCCTGCCACGGGCCAGCTCCAGCCTGACTGAGGATTGAACCGTACACCTTCTGCACCAAAGGAGAATCTACATGACCACCTGCCCCTGCGGCAGCGGCGCAAGCTTCGAGGCCTGCTGCCAGCCGATCATCACCGGACAAGAGACCGCCAGAACCGCGGAACAGCTGATGCGGGCCCGCTATACCGCCTATGCCACCGCAGCGATGGACTTCATCTTCACAAGCACCCATCCCGGGTACCGCACCGGCTACGACCATGAAGGGACCCGAACCTGGGCAGAGAACTCGCAATGGCTGGGCCTGGAGATCATCAGCAGCTACAAGGGGGGGACGGAGGACGCCGTTGGCGAGGTGGAATTCATCGCCCGCTATCGCGAAAAGGGCGGTATCCCGCGAGAACACCATGAAAACGGCCAGTTTAAAAAGGAAAAGGGCAGCTGGTTCTTTACCGAAGGGGTGCTTGAGAAACCACGCCCCATCACCTCGGCCAAGGTGGGACGCAACGATCCGTGCACCTGCGGCAGCGGCCTCAAATACAAGAAGTGCTGCGGCAAATAAGTTGATAGGCGGCAGGGCGACGGCTCGTCGACACGCCCTGCCACCCAACCCCCTGAAACGACATCATTCAGACACCCATCAATAAATACAAGCTCGACCTGAATCCCCACCTGTTCGGCATCGGCGTCGGCTACCGTTTTTAACAGCAGGCACCAGCATTCTCCTTCGATGATTGCCAAAGGGTGCCAGCCACCCTTTGGCCTTTTTATTCCGGCTGCTGCTTGGGCAGGGCCTGATGCAACGGCTTGAGACAGGCCAGAAAACGCTCTTCAAGCCGATCAGCCACCGCATGGCTACCAACCGTCCGCAGTATCTCGATCACACACTCTGCCGTACACAGGCCGGCCTCTCTCTGATGCTTCCTGAGGTTGTAGCGCGAGGGGGCCTGCGGCAGCAGGGTCACCCGCGGCACCTGCCGCAGATACGGGCTGCGCTGGTACATCTTACGCGCCTCCTGCCAGGTGGCATCGATGAGGATAAGCCGCCTGACACCGCCCAGGTCGCCGGCCTCCTCTGCACCGGCACCGGGGTAACATAACGCCACGCCGCCAGCCGCGATCTCCTCCAACAACGTGGCAGGGGGGGATATACGGTCCCAACGGAGCTGCTCGGCGGCCTCGCCAAGCGCCTCCAGCACCAGTCGGCCGGTATTGGATCGTTTTGAAAACTCCCGCGGATGGGTCAACAGGGTGATCTGCAGCAAGCTCAACGGACCAACCGGCGCCGCATCCCCCTCAGGGCGAGGGGAAACGCCACGACGTTCCAGACGACGAGATAGGCCACGGCGGCCAGCGCACCGCTGGATGGCCGCCCCAGGGCCAGACTGCGGCACAGTTCCACCAGATGGGTGAGCGGAAGCGCCCGGGCCACCACTTGCGCCCAGCCAGGCAGGTTCGCCACGGGAAAAAAGGTGCCGGAAAAGAGAAACATCGGGGTGATGAAGAGGAAGATCGGCAGATTGAAGGTCTCGATCGTGGGGACGATGGCGGTGCAGACCATGCCAGCACTGGCAAAGGCCAGCCCCCCGAGAAAGGCGGCCGGCACCAGCAGCAGGGCATAGGGGTAGCTCAGCAGGCCGAACAGGCTTACCACCGCCATCATCAGCACCGTACCGATCACCGCCTTGGATGCCCCCCAGAGAATCTCACCGGTGATCACCTCGTCGATCGTGAGCGGCGTGGCCAGCATGGCATCGAAAGTCCGCTGGTAGTACATCCGCACAAAGGAGGCGTAGGTGTTCTCAAAGAAGGAACTCTGCATGATGTTGATGGCGAGCATCCCGGGGGCGATGAAGGCGGTGTAGCCCACGGCGGTACCGCCATAGGCCAACGTGCCCACCATCCCCCCCAGCCCGACGCCAAAGGCGGTCAGGTAGAATAACGGCTCCGTCAGCGGCGGTACGAAGGCGATCTTCCAGGTCTTGCGATAGACCAGCAGATTACGCTGCCAGACCCGCAGCAGACGACGGCTTACCTCCAGCTCCATCATTCGCGCAACTCCCGTCCGGTCAGACGCAGAAACAGGTCTTCCAGGGTGGCCGGCCGCAGCATGCACCCTTCGCGGCAGTGTTCGGCCACCAGTTCACGGTACAGGTCATCCCCGTTGCCGCTGTAGATCACCAGCCGCTGCCCCAGGTCCTCGTGGGGCAGCCCCCGTTCCCGCAGCGTCCTGCGCAGGTCTTCACAGGGGGCGACCACCTCGATCACGCTATCGCCCAGATGCCGGTGGATCAGTTCGCGGGGTGCCCCCTCCACCAGGATCTGTCCCTGATCCATGATCACCAGACGGTCGCACAACCGCTGCGCCTCATCCATGTAGTGGGTGGTGAGCAGGATGGTCAACCCTTGGGCCTTCAGCTCCTCAAGCCGGCTCCAGAGCTGGTGGCGCGACTGGGGGTCCAGACCGGTGGTCGGCTCGTCAAGGATCAGAAGCTGCGGGTCGTTGATCAGGGCCCGGGCCAGCACCAGCCGCCGCATCAGGCC
>JAJXUW010000050.1 GCA_021782545.1 Deltaproteobacteria bacterium
CCTGGGCCGATGGCGCCAATGCTGGCGCCCGTGCACTGTCCGCGACCATCTGTCCGTGGTACGTGAACACGTCCCTCGGTTCTCGCTTCGCCTGTGACGGTCTGTAATCTGGAATCTGGTTCTCTGTATTGCTGGTGCTGAAATGCAATGAAAGGGGCGACCCGTGCAGGATTTGGTGATTTACCAGCGGATGTACGATTTCATGCTGTACCTGTTTCCGGTTGTAGATCGGTTCCCGCGCAGTGAGCGATTTGCGCTGTGCTCCAACATCAAGGACTGCTGTATCGGCATAGCCCGCATGATCGTGCGGGCCAACAAGGCCAGAAACATCCGCCGCCAGATGCAGCGGAAAAGCGGTAAGCAGTTATCGACCCGCATCGCCTCCTGGCTGGGGCATGCCAAACGGATCAACGCACAGCAGGCGGTAATCAACATCCTACAGGAGTCAGCATGTACTACTACTACGACATAACCACTGGAGCATACGTTGGTTGCGGGCTTTCCGCTGCCGATGCCCCGACCGGATGCGAGGTGCGCACCACCCCGCCCGCCCCGGCCCCAAAAACCAATGATGAGATAATCAAGGAACTGACTGCCGCTGTGCAGGCGCATCTCGACACTAAAGCCCGTGAGCGCAACTACGATGGTATTTTTTCGCTGTGCTCGTACGCTCCCAGCACAGATCCGAAATTTGGGCCTGAGGGCCGCTCCGGATCGTCATGGCGTGATGCCTGCTGGTCTACCTGCAATCAGGTGATGGCTGATTGCCTCGCGGGCATCCGAGCCACACCCACTGCCGATCAACTGATCGCCGAGCTGCCGTTAATGGTGTGGCCATGAAACGCCTCATCGCCCTGCTGACCATCTGGCTGCTGTGCGTGATCTGTGCGGTGATCTCGCTACTGTGGATGCTCACCGCCTGCTTTTTCGGTCCGGACCGCGCCTGGAACATCGCCAAGGGCTACGATCTGGTAGGTAACGCCACCCTGGGCAACTGGGTGGATGAGTATATCAGCAGCATGGCCACCAAGGCCGCCTATCGCCGCCGGGTGTGGTGGGCGGTACTGCTATGCAAACTGCTGGAAACGATTGACCCCGGCCACTGCGCGGCGACGCTGGTGACCGACCGGGGCGAACGGCTGACCGAGGCCGAGATCACCGATATCAAAGGGGGGTGGAAGCCGTGAGTGAATGCAAGGGCGAGGGGCTGTGTGCCGAACACACCGGACAGACCGAAAAGATTAAATCGACCAACCGGCAGCAGGCGACGACCAACTGGATGATCGGCATCCTGATCTCCGTGATCCTGCTGGTGGGCGGATCGATCTACAACCAGCTGCAGGCCCTAGTGGTGGGATTATCCCAGGTCACCACCCGTCTCATGACGTATGAGGACCGGTTCCAGCGCCTGGAGGCCACCGATCAGCGCATCGTCGATCGGCTGGATAAGCTGGAAAGCCGGTATCGCTGATGGCCTGGTACTGCGCGGTATTCCGCTACAACGGCCATCACGGCAAAAGTGAGGTTTGCAAACAGTGCCGGAATAACCCGGCCAACAAAGGAGCCTGACCATGGAAATATTGAAAGGGATGATCCGTTATCCGATTTTTGCGTTGATGTGCCTGTGGGCCAAGATAACCGGCCGAGACAAAGACTGGATGTAGCCAGGGAGAGGGATAACCAATGACACTCCAAATCACCAAGCATTTTACTCTTGCCGAAATGAGCCATAGCGCCACCGGCGAGCGCATGGGCCTCAACAACACGCCACCGGCTGACCTGATGCCCAACATCCTCAAGGTGTGCGAGCGCCTGGAGCAGATCCGCGGCCATTTTGGTCTGCCGGTGCGGGTGCTCTCCTGCTACCGGTCTCCTGAGGTCAACTCCGCCGTGGGGGGCTCCCCTACCAGCGCCCACCGTTTTGGCCTGGCGGCGGATATCGTTATCGAGGGGGTCGCCAATATCGATCTGGCCCGCTGGTGCGCCGAACATATCGCCGACTACGATCAGGTGATTTACGAGTTCGGCGCCACCGGCTGGGTGCATATCGGCTTCACCGCCACCACCACTCCGCGCAAGCAACTGCTTTCGGCGGCGAAGGAATCCGGACGCACCGTCTATCACGGCGGGATTGAGAGGGCGTAACCATGAAAAAACTGCTCAAGGACATCCTGACCGGTGTTGACGGACAGACCTACGATGCCGCACGGGTGGCCATGTGGCCGGGACTGCTGGGGATGATCGGCCTGGCCGGGTACAACATCTACAAGGGTTTGAATGTTGATTACATGGCATTCGGCACCGGTTTTGCCGCCATCCTGGCGGCTGCCGGTGCCGCCATCGGCATGAAGAAGGATACGGAGCCCAAGCCATGAGCGTGATCGATACCGCAGTAAGCGCCGTTAACCCGTACCTGCTCTATATCAAGATCGGCGCCGTGGCCCTGCTGGCCGGCGGCCTGATCTGGGCCGGCATCTGGTTTCGCGGCGTACTGGCCGATCGGGACAGATTGCAGGCCGCCAGCGTCACCCAGGCACAACAGCTAACCGCCGCCACCCACCGCGCCGAACTGGCCGAGTCCGCCAACCGGGAGTATCAGCAAACCATTAAGGAGATCGTCGATGCCATCAACGCCATCAAGATCAGCAGCAACAACTACATCAACAGCATCGAATCAGCACCTGTTCCGTCCGTACCTGACGGCGGCTCTGTGCTGCTTGTGCCTGGCGGCGTGCCATCCCTGCCCGGATCAGCCGCCCTGCCCGCCCTGTTCGGCACTTATTCTACCAGCCGAACAGCCGCCAGTACTGCGGCAGGTAGCGGCCACCCGGCGTGGTGATGAGTACTGCCTGACCGACCGGGCACGGCGCGACCTGCTGATCAACCTGGAGCAGCTGCGTGCCTGGGGTGCTGCGAATCAAAAGACCATCGAGATCAATAACCAGAAAGGACAGCCGAAATGAGCCGTAAAACCAAGACCATTACCGTGGCAGGCCGGGAGATAACCTTCACCGAGATAGCGGTAAACCGGGTGATTGCCATGCTGCGCGGCGATACGCCGCTCTATTCCATGCCGGTATCGATGGCGCTGGGTGAGTTGTCGCAACTGGCCGCCGAGGCGGTCGATTGCCCGCTGGATGATCTGCTGGATATGGAGCTGTACAGCGACGATATCGACCGGCTGAAAGAGGCGCTGCGGGAGACCAACCCGGCTTTTTTCGACCTGGCGCGCCGCCTCGATCTGGTAGGCGCGCTGGCGGTTCTGGTGAAGGCCAGTATCGGTGCGTATTGCAACAACTTGCCTTTCTCGCCGAGCATGGCCACCCCCATGCCGGAGAGTATGGATTTGGATTCTTCCTCGATCTGATAGAGGCACACCTGGCACTGCATAAGGAATAATACCATGGCCGACAATAAAATCACCCTCCGCATCGAGGCGCTGGACGCCTACAGCGCCGTGCTCAACCAGGCCGCTAACCAGTTCAAGGGGCTGGCCGATCAGGGCGCCGCCGCTGGTGATCGCCTGTCACGGGCATTCAGCGCCCTGGGCATCAAGAGCAAGCTGGATATTGAGGCCGAAAAAGCCCGCATGATTGCGGCGTTTGACGCCATCAAGCAATCTGGCGTGGCCTCGGCGGATGAGATCAAGCGGGCCCATAGCGCCCTGCAGGAACGCCTGAAGGCGCTGGACGAATCGCCCCAAAAGCTGAAAAGCGGACTGGCCGGCGTGGGCGAGATGCTGGCTGGGCTGTTCGCCATCGACCGCATTGTGGCGTTTACCCGGGCCAGCTTCGAGGCCTCCATGGCGGTGGATTCCATCACCAGCAAACTCAAGGTGATGACCGGAACCGATGCCGGTGCCGCCAAAGAATGGCAGTACATCCGCGCTGAGGCAAAGCGGCTGGGGCTTGATCTGCGCCAGACCGCTGAATCGTATTCCACTTTTGCCGTGGCCACCAAGGGCACCAGTATGGAGGGCCGCAAGGCGCAGGAAGTGTTTACGGCCATGAGCGAGGCGGCCACCACTCTGCACCTGCCCGCCGAGCAAGCCGCCGGGGCCCTGTACCAGTTCCAGCAGATGGTCTCCAAGGGCAAGGTGAACATGCAGGACTTACGGGTGGCGTCTGAATCGTTCCCCGGCCTGATGGGCCAGATCGCCGCCGCCCTGGGTATCACCACCAAGGAACTGATGAAGCAGATGGAAAACGGTGAGTTGATGGCTGCCGACGTGCTGCCGAAGCTGGCCGAACAACTGCATAAAACCTATGGCCAAGCCGCCGAAGAGGCCGCTACCAAAGGCCGTTCAGCACTTAACCGGTTTAATACTGAGATATTCAACATCATGGGCGCCGTGGGCCAGTCAGTAGCCCCTGGTCTTATCTGGCTGGGCGAGCGCTTTATCAACATCACCAAGGCCATTATCGGTGGCTGGCAACTGGTGGCGGTGCAGGTTGGGTACACCTGGGATTACATCACCGCCAAACTGGACCCAACCATCTCGAAGGCCGCCACTCAAAAGAGGCTGGCAGAGATAGGTGCGGCATATGACGAGAGCGTGTCTGACATCACAAAAAAATGGGGTAAATCGCAGAAAGAGCTGTCCGGAATAGAACAGGAATCAGCCGCTGAATCGGCCCGCAACAACCAGCGCCGCCGTGATGAGGCCCGCAAGACCGGTGAGGACCTGGCCAAAGTGAATATTGAGTATTCCAAGCTATCCGGCGATGCCGAGGCCCAGGTGACGGCGGAACTGAATAAACAGTACGAAGATCGCAAGAAGGCGACCAAGGACTATTATGACCAGAAGAAAGCCTACTCGACCAGCAATGATGAAGAGGCTGCCTGGGAGAAGATCAAAAAGGCCAAACTGCTGGAGATTGAGCGTAAACATGCCCAGGATATCGAGATCGTGCAGGCGCAATCACGGGAACGGCTCTACAGCAACTTAAAGGCCCAGGCCGAGATGGAGATATTGCTGGTGCGCGAAAAGGTCGCACGCAACCAGATAACGGCCCAGGAGGGCGAGCAGCGCATTACCGAAATTACCGTGGCCTCGGCCAAGGCGCAGTACGATGCCAAAAAGGATGTGGCTGATAAATATGCCGGTATTTACGGCAGGGACAACGATGAATACAAGAAGCTGCTGAAAGACCAGGAAGACGCCCACAAGGCATATCTTTCCGCCAACCTGGAGGCCTACAAACGCTACGCCGACAACATCAAGGCCATTGATCAGCAGATCAAAGATTTTAGGATGTCGATCCAGCAGAAGATCGCCGACATCCAGCAGAAGGGGATGTCCGATAGCCAAAAGTACGCTGATGATCAAAAACGATTTAACGAAGCCATCGCCTCGGCCACCGCCGCGTTGTCTCAAAAAGATTACGAAGCCGCCCTTAAATACAACAAGCAGGCCGAGGAACTGGCATCACGCCTGGTTGACAAAAAGGTTGAGGGTAACTCTAAGCTGGTGCAACTCGATATAGATCTTAAAAATAAACTGCAGGAGATTGATTTACGATCTTCCGTCAAGCTGGATGAGCAGCAAAAGAAAGATGCCGACCGCGCCAAGGCGCAAGCCGAGTACGATCAAAAACGGGCTGAACTGCTTAAGGAGCAGGCTGCAACCCAAGAGGGAGTGCAGAATGCCACCAGCGCCCTCAATACGGTGGAGCAGCAGGGCGTGCAGATCATGGAGGCCAAGAAGCAAGAAAATCAAGACGCCCTGGAAAAGCTCAAAGAGATTGAAAAGATGAAACTGGACCCCAAAACCCTAAAAGTCCAGATGGACGATCAGGCCATGGCTGCCGTGCAAAGCGCCCTGGATAAGCTGACCGCTCCGGCCACCAAGGTTATCAATGTCGTCTATCGGTCGACTGGCTCCAGCGGCGAGCCCAGCTACGGTGATTCAGTCCCTGGCATGGCCACTGGCGGCTGGGTGGGTGGTGCCGGTTTTGGCGATACCCAACTCCGCATGCTGGACCCCCGTGAGTTTGTGCTGAGCCCCGGACCCGCCGCCAGCCTTCCTGGCGGGTTCCTCGATTCTCTCAATCAGGGCCGGTCGCTGGCAGATGT
This sequence comes from Deltaproteobacteria bacterium, assembly GCA_021782545.1. Classification (GTDB taxonomy): domain Bacteria; phylum Desulfobacterota; class Desulfuromonadia; order Geobacterales; family Pseudopelobacteraceae; genus Trichlorobacter. The sequence goes on from JAJXUW010000050.1 coordinate 6,076, forward strand.
GCTGGCCTCGTATATGCCCCGTCTGAATATTCCCACCATGCCGGCGCAGGCCCCGGTGCCCATGGGCAGCATCGACCTGAACTTCGGCGGCGGCAGTTACGCCATGCAGGCCCCCATTGACGTGCTTGCCGAGTTGCAAACCGCTCTGCGCCGCCGCCAGATGTGCCACCCGCAATAAGGAGCTTGCACCATGTCCGATTACTACACCTTGAATACCACCGCCCTGCCGGGTTTGGTGCGCGAAAACGACATCTCCCCCGGGGCGGTGCGAGCCACCGTTGCCGAAACGCTCTCGGGCCGCACGGTGATCTGGGAGGAACCGGTAAACGGCGGCAGCTCGTTTGATCTGATCGGCGGCGCTGATTACGGATGGCTCACCCGCGCCGATCTGGCCGCGCTAGCGGCGCTGGCCTCGGTGGTGGGGGCCCACTACACCCTGACTCTGCCCGACAACAGCACCAAACAGGTGCGGTTCCGCAACGAAAACGCCCCGGCGGTTGAGGGCACCCCGGCAGTGGCCCGGCCCAACCAGGCCGCCACCGATTACTACACCAACGTACGCATTAAACTGATGGAGGTATAAACCATGTCTGAGCAATCAATAACCGTAACCGATCAGACCACCGGCGTTGAGATCGCCACCAGGGATGCCAAAGCCCTGGTGGGGGGGACCGTAGCCCGGCAGATACAGCTGGTGACGCCGGTAAATGGCGGCATGTCGACTGACGCCCTCACATATCGGGTTACCGGTGGGTGGACTGACAACGCCAATGCCAATGATACCGCTAATAACTTCATCTCGAATCTGTCAGGGATGACGGTCTGCACTCAGGACAAAAGTTCGGTTGTGCTCGAGGTATTGGCCGACCGCGCGGCATTTGTTTCGGCAACCATTATTCCGCTGCTGCTGTATAACACCGCTGCCGGTTTGGCGTATGGCGGCATGATGGCGCCCATAACCCTGGCCGCCGCAGATATGATCACCGAAAACACCCCAGGAACATCTCTGGCCACCTTCCCGTTGCGCAAAATAGATACCATGGGGGCCGATTACATAGGATTTTACTTCCAGGCCATCAGCCCCACCACGGGCATAACATTCAACCTGCGGTTCTGGGCCATCTGATATGATCACCGCCCTTTTTAACCAGACGGTGGTGCCCCCCGATACCACGGCACCCACAGTGACGGCCTCCCCTCCGGGTGGTGATGTAACGGCCCTGCCGACGGTGACGCTCACTGCCAGCGAACCGGCCACGATCTACTACACCGTAGATGGATCAACCCCCACCACCGCCTCGCCGGTGTACAGCGCGCCTATTGCGCTGACGGGCCTGATCAGCACCCTGCAGTATTTTGTGGTTGATACCGTGGGCAACGCCTCGGCGGTACAGACACAGACCTACACCGTGGTGATTCCTCCGGCGGTAATGCCTCCGGCGGCCTGGGTGGATACCACCATACCGGCTGCGCCGGGCCCCTCTGGAGACTGGGGGGCGATACCTGCCCCCGTTGTGCCGACACGCACCCCGCTGGCTCCGCTCGTTGGGCTTACCAGCTACAGCATCACCATGGCCGGGGTTGATATCACCGGCCAGGTACAGACGTGCCAGATAACCGAGGCGGAAACCACGGCGCTTTCCACCGCCACCCTGGAGGTGCCAGTGGGGATGGCGGTGCATCAGGATGATCCGGTACAGATTACGTTCGGCGGCATCACCCGCGAATATCTGGTAAGCGAGATTTCGCCGGCTGGGCCAAAGCGCTCGATCTGGTGCCGATCAAAAGCCTGTGTGCTGGATGCTCCCCACGCTGCCAGCCGGAGCTGGAATGGCTGGGATACGCCGTACGCCACCGCCCACGACCTGGCTACGGCTGTATGCGGATCGGTGCCACTGGTGTGGTCGGTGCCCGACTGGAACCTCCCCGTACGATGGGATCTGACCGGCACGCCTATTGAGGTGTTGCAGCAGCTGATGAACAGCATCAACGCCCTGGTGTGCAGCAACCCCGATGGCAGTATAACCTGCCGCCGGCGGTGGCCGGTGCGGCCGCCGGATATGCCCGCGGCAACGCCAGTGGACACGGTGAGCCGCGATACCGCCATCGGTACCCTATCGGCCAAGGCCGTGCCCGGGCAGGGGTATGGAACCGTGACGGTATATGGCTACGACCCCTCGGCCAATCTGCCGGATATGGAGGTGGAGGAGCAAAGCCCGGTGATCGGCAGCGCGGTGCATGTGCGTCTGTTTTGGCCGGTGGCGCCGCCGCCCACGTTTACCACCTTTATCACTGACGGGACCGACGCCCTGATGAGCACCGGCACCACCACGATCACCGAAGAGGTGACGTTTGACAACGGCGTGGGGTCGGTAAAATACCCAATCCTTAAATTACACGGATACAAGTGGATTGGGTCCGACCTGGGGGCCATCTGGCGTCTGGCCGGAGGCTCCGCTAACCAGCTTTCCACCGCTGCCCCCGGCGGCAGAGGTGTTGCCGAGGTTACCTATACGGCCGAGTACCAGCGCTGGATACTGACCGGCCAGACCGCCGCCAAGTGCATTTTCGGCGTGGATGTGAGCGCGGGGCAGGTATCCGCCACGATGAGCTATACCGGAGGCGGCTCGGTGGCCCCGGCCATCACCGCCCCGCTCATAAATGATACAGCGGCGTGCATTGAGGCGGGTACCACATTTTTGGACAACGACCGCGCCGTGATGGCAATATCGGCGGAGATGCCGCTGACCGCGACGGATATCCGGATAGGTGATACCCTGCAGGTGACCGACCAGGTGACCGGAGTGGCGGGCAACGGGCGCGCATCATCGATTACCATTTCACTGGCCCCGGCCCGGACTACCCGTAAGCTGGAGGTACAGGTGCCATGCTAGAGGCGTTTTTAGGCAAACCCCAGGTAAGTACCGGTATCGTGGTAGGAAACCTGCTCTATGGGCAATACAGAGTGCTGTTTAACGGCCAGGCGTCCATCGCGGTGTCGCAATGCGGTACGTTGGCACCTGGTCAGCAGGTGACGATAGCCCGCACCGCCTCCGGGTTGGTGGTGGTGGCGGCCGGCGGGACGTCGAGCACCAGCAAGAGCATAACTATAGCCTTTGGCGGTTCCGCCTCGGGGCCCCGCGATGTGGTGCTGACGATCAAGGATTACTGCAGTGATCTGCCGATACCGGGGGCAACGGTCGCTTTGACGGTGAACACTGTGGTCACGACGCTAACGGCTGATGTAAATGGCCAGGTGACCTTCCTCCAGGTGCCGGTGGGCACCTGGCCCGTTACGGTAACTGCTCCAGGGTATCTGACCAGCGGCAGCGACACCCTGGCCAATGACAGCATAACGGTGTAGCCATGGCCGATGCCCTGCAACTTACCTGCTGGATGACGCCGGTGGTTATACCGACGGTTGAGATAGCCACCCGCACCATGGGCGGAGACACGCTGTATCTGTTGCCGCAGGCCTACGCTGGGAAAGCGCTGCCGATGGTGGCGAAACTACGGCTGCTCAAAATCGGAGACAATCCTGTCCGGTGCCAGTATAAGCCCAAGGTCACGGTGGGCCACGTCTGGTCGCCCGACCCGTCCCTGCCGGGATCGGCGGCACCCTTTACCGCCACGGCCGCGCTGGTGCATAGCGACCTGCCCGCCACCCCTTTCTGGTCCGGTGCCGATCTGACGCCGCAGTTGACCGGAAATACCCTCTCAGTAGGGCCGACGCCACCCACCGCCACGGTTGAGAGCGACAAGACAAAAGCGGTGCTGATCCCCAAAAACGGCTGGGACGCCACCCCCCTGCCGGTACCCGGGGAACCGCTGAATGTGACCCACCACACCCACGGCCACGGCGACTTTACGCTGAACGCCTACCACACCTGCTCCGGCCTGACTGGTGGGTACATATTGGCCAAGACTCCGCACCCCACGGTGACGGATGCCTATCTGTACGATGTATCGGTTGAGGGCACCACCTATACCGGCCTGCTGTCGACCGATTTTGAGCCGCGCAGCGTGGGGGACTGGTGTTATCTGTTGCGCAGTGCGGCCGATGCATCGGATCTGACCTTTCCTGCCACCACCCCGGTCTCGCCCACCGATACCGAGGTGCTGATGTTGGCCCCGCTGGCCATCATGGGAGTGTAGCGTGAAACTATCTATTACCGATTGGCAACAATCAGCCAACGCCCGGGTACTGCCCGGCGTGATCAACGCCCTGGATACTGCCACAAATACCGCCACCGTGGCCATAGCCACCGGCCAGATCGTGGGGGTGCCGATCCACTACTGGTGCAACCATGGCGTTGATAACCATGGCGCCAGCCGGGTGTTTAGGGTGGGCGATGCGGTCAGGGTGCTCTACCTGGGCAACACCTCTGCCCCATCAGCCAGCAACCTCACGATACTGGGGCTGGCCGGGGAGATCCGGAGGTGCCGTACGCTGTGGAATCTGATGGGGGCGCTTAACCGGGCGGACGGTACCCCTTCCGGTACCGCGCTGGCCCAATTTGGATTTTTGGGCGCAACCGTACAGCAGGATACCGATCAGATCATGGGTGGCTCAAACTGGTGGACCGACGGAACCCGCACTCTTTCCTGGGCGATTACTCAGCCGAACCGGTATTGCCGGGGTAGCAACGCCGGAGGCACGTCGGTGTATATGGATGGAGCCCTGCTGGCGACAACGCCGGTGGCGGTTGCCGGTGCGGCGCTACAGGGTGATGACCTGCTGATATTTAGCTCGGTTGGTGACGTTTGGCGGAGATCCGCTGCCGACGGATCGTGGACGAGAATATACCAGTGGTCAGCAGCCTACGGCCCACAAGTGGCTATTTCGGTAAATGCGGACTGCACCAAGGCCTCCACCATCATTGACGGCACCCTGTCCTCAACGCCGTACTGTCTACTGGCCGAATACTCAATAACCGGCAGCGCCGTGAGCGTGACGTTTACCGATCAGTTGCATAGATCCGGGTTGAATTGGGATAAGCCGGTGGCAGTAGACTACCAGGGCACCACCCTGGTAGTGGCGACCCTGTACTACACATCCACCATCACGCAGACGGAAACTCCCGGCACCAGCTCAGTGGTGTTTACCAGCGGGACTACGGTTGTATATGACAACACCGGGCACGTAATAGATAAAAGTACCGATATTAATGTGCAGTTGCGATATTTGACCAAAACCATCACCCTGGCACAAATAACCACCGATGAGACCATTACAACCAAAACGTATGAGGTGAACGACTCGGTATCAACAACATTTTACGACTACTCGAGCAGTGACGTGATGAACCGAAGCGTTGCCTATGGCAACATCGTGGTGGGGTTGGATCTGCGGCTGAATGTGGTGGCGTTGTATCATCAGGAGTTTGGGCCGGTAACACTGAAAAATAACACTTCCGACCGGACGATCACGCTGGGCGCCGACCCTCCCAGCACAATGATTGTGGGGCCGTGGTCGTACAGCTACGGCTGTTCTGATATTATGACCTTTACCCGCTGGAAGGAGATCGAGTCCAGCACAACAACCATACTGGATTTACGCAGCAACGTATCATGCGCCCTGGACCACCCTGCCGATGGCAACGGGGGCGTATATGACTACCCCATAGCCCCTGAGGCGGGTTTTGATACGGTCGACTGGGTACAAGGCAGCTCTATATGGGTTGGTGGCACGTATGATACGACCCACTGGCCGATATCGGGTTACACGCTGAATCTGTTTGCCTATGCCTCGAACGAATTTAAGTGCGCGGAGAAAGGCATAGATCGGCTGGTTTCGTGGAGAACCTCGTACGGCGCCACCTATTTAGACTACACTGGCGGCGATGTAGCCACACTGGCCGGGGTGACTGGCCCGCTGTACGCGGCGTCATTGGCGGTGACGTGATGAGGGTGAGGGGATATGTCAATTCCTTCCAACCGGCCCAATAAAAAATCCATAAAAGCAATAATGCTTTTAATGGGTTATCGAACCTGCTGGTAGTATCTCGGCTTCCGGTACGCTATTCCTCTTTTTTCTCTCTGAGAAGGCTACTCGCTTGAATCCCAACGCTTCAGCGAGCTCATACTCATGCCGGAGATTCAGTGCCTCCATCAAGCGATGGATGATCATAATAAAATTGTATTTATGAAATTTTTCGTTTGACAAGTTTGTATCCCTGAATTATTTTTTAACCATGAAAGTTATTTTTGAAAAAGAGGTCCTGGGTCAACCGGGCAACGTGATTTCGCTTTCGGTTTCTTTTTCTGAAGATGCCTTAGAAGCGCTATCCGAAGTTTCAGCAGGCCACCCAGAATCTTCAGATCAAACTTGTCAGTTAGGGGTTCTGCTTTGCGAATGCAGTCATCTGCTTGATCGAGCAGAGACAGTATTTTTGAGTAATCAGCTTGAGTCATCGCGTCGCGCCCTACTTTCTGCCGAATAAGGCCATTAAAGAAAAATAGCAAAAAACAGGAGCAATGCAAAATGAAAGTTGATCACAAGGCCACGAGAGAGCGTTACCAGCAGTTTCGGCTGCAGGCTATTGCAGCCCACTGCGGCTGCTCGCCCGGCAGGGTGACGCAGGTAATGAGCGGCTACAAGGGCCGGGATGGTGAGGCGGCCCTCAGAGTGGAAAACCGGCTGCGCGAGCTGGGCATTTTGGTTGAGGTTGACGACGATCATGAGTCGAAATTAGCAGCCTGAACCACTAAATCACACTAGAACAATCGGGGTTTTTCTAATGGAATTGACGCTGCGGGATGCACTACATGAGACGGTTCACAATGGTGGGGTGCCGATCAAGCAACTGCACGAACGGCTGGGCATATCGTACTCCTATCTTGCCAACGCCGCCAATCCCAATCTGGAAGAGTTCAATTTTCAGTTGCGTCACTTGATGCCGCTGATCAATGCCACCGGAAATTATGCGGTTCTCGATTATTTGGAGAACGCATGTGGCCGCGTGGCTTTTTCTTTGCCTGAGGTCGGCAAGGATAACCTGGAGATTACCCAGGGCCTGTTAGAGCTGGTGGGCCGGATGGGCGACCTGTCTCACGAGATGCGCAATATTTTGGCCGACGGCCTGATTGAGGAGCATGAATACAGGCGGGTTGAGCCGGTGTTTTTTGATCTTCTGCGGGAGATAGCCTCGTTGATGGCAAGTACGGCCCAGGCAGTGCGGAAATGACTCTGACTCACGATGATCATAAGGCCATTGCGGCTCTGGTTGTCGAGATGCTCGCGCCGATGCTGGGAGGCAATCAGATCCAGCAAATACCGCCACGAGGCCCTGGCCGCCGCACAAGGTACGAAATGAACCGTGACGCCAGCGAGGAGGAGTACCGGGCCAAGCTGGCGAGAAAGGGTATCAGCCATGCATGACTACAAGTGCTATCTGCCCCACCACAGGATCGCGAACGCCCCCGAAAACCGCCATCACGGCGTGAGGTCAACATTGGCCAGCATGATGGCCCTCACAATCCTGCTGTCCGTATTGGCCCATGCCGCGGTGCTGGCGGTTGTGCAGCAGCAGGAGATAGCCGAGGCCAAGGTTATGGCAGCCAAGGCCGAGCGCCAGCGGATTGTTGCGGCGGTGGCCAGGGATGTGGCGGATCAGGAGCGCTACCAGGCGTACCTGCGCACCGTGGTAGCCAAAGCCTACGGCAGCGGCAGGTGACGCCGTGGCGGCCCAGCGAGGTGACGGCCAAGGAGCGCAAGTGCCTGACCTGTTCGGGCCTCCCCGGTTGTGTGACCACTGCCAGGTGTATGGATGCGGGCGCAGCGCGATATTTACAAGGGACAGCCTGCTGGCCTGGGCAAGGAACGAAAGCTGCGGCTGTGGTGACTACAGCCCAATGTGGTTCAGAGGCATTGAAGGGGTAAGACCGTAAAGCAAAGTTGCCCCGGGGAGTTCCTCCTTCCCTCCCTGGGGACTTTTTAACCGAGGTTGGGCAAATGGTTCTTGGCAATATCGAGTTAATGCGTGATGGAGACCATATCTGGGCCAGGAATATGGCTACTGGAGAGGTAGCGCAGGTTGAGGTTGATGCCGTGGCCAGGATTGCTGAACGCATATTCAGGAGGTTGTTCTGATGGGCCGCGCCGCATTAATCATCCGCAAGTGCCAGTGGTGCGGCAGGCGCCTGCCTGCCGGGCGCAAGACCTACTGCAACAGTGTGTGCCAAGGCAACGGATATCGCCGTGACGCCTGCAAGACGGGCAGTGGCCCCGTACCCCCTACTCCATACAAGCCTCGCCCCAAAAAGATCATCCTGAGTGATGCTCAGCAGCGGGAGATCGACCAGGCAGTGGCCGAGAGCCACAAGATGGAGCTATCCAGTCGGGTATTGCGCCCTGGTGATCCTGATTTTGACGCGCTGGCCAAGCAGTGCACGCCGCCTCATTTAATCCCAAATCACCGCCCGGTATGCCAGCAGGTCAGTATCTATGGGGTGTATTGATGACCGTTTCCATACTCGATAAGCTGTTGGCCGAGTACCGCCGCGCCACCGCCGCCCACAACTGGGATGGCTACACCATGGACCAGATGGGACAGGCGTTGTGTGGCGAGTTGCTGGAGATGGGAGAGGCGGAAGGGCGCCGCGATATCCACGGCCCCCACGGCATGATTGCCGAGGCGCTGCAGGTGGCGGTGGTTGCTATCCGCACCGCCGAACGCCTGGCGGTGCTGCATCCGGTTATTGAGGTGCCCCGTGGCTAACCAGGGAATGGTGAGCATATCGGCCGGATCGCTTGATGATCTGACCGCTTCGATCGCCCCTGGAGTGGTCAGGTCGGCCGCCATATCTGCACTGGAGCGCACCAAGACCTCGGCCAGGGCCGAGGCAGGGCGCCTGATCACATCAGTGTGGAATATCAGCCGTGGCAACCTGGAGCGCACAGCATCAGGTAGAGATCGCATTACGGTATCAGGCAGAGTGTCTGACGATCTGACTGCAGAGATCCAGTTCTGGGCGGGCGGCATATCCCTCTTCTATTTCGGGGCGAAAGAGTACCAGTTGACCGCCGCCCAAACCAAGCAGACTGCCAAGCGTTTGGGCAAGGCGTACAAGGCAGGCAATAAGCAAAGGGTGGGCATTAAGGTGCAACTCCTGAGGGGCGGCAAGGTGGCCATGCTGCGCCAGTTCTTCGCCCGTGTGCGGTATGGTAAGGGTGACGGCGTGCACGTGGGTGTGTTCCGTCGGGTGCCGGGCAGGTACAAGACTGGCAGCGCCAAAATGATTGAGAGTATGTCGGTGGGCATAGCCACCATGGTCAATCAACCTAAGGTGCTACAACCTCTGACCGTGTTCATCCAAGACACGTTCGCCAAGCGCATGCAGCATGAGTTGCAGCGCAGAGGGTACGCATGATGCCCCCGTGCCCCCTCCTTGATTCAGCGCGCCAGAAAAAATATTCGGCATGGGTGTTGCCTGACAAGCAGGTGCCTCATCGACCCAGGGCTGCGGGTCCTCCCTGGCAGGTGCCTCATGCGGGCTGACAAGAC
>JAJXUW010000051.1 GCA_021782545.1 Deltaproteobacteria bacterium
GTTCCACCGGGGTCAGGATGTCGGAGAACAGGATGGCCGCATCCACCCCCAGGATATCCACCGGCTGGATGGTGACCTCGGCCGCCAGTTCCGGCGTCTTGCACAGCTCCAGGAAGGTACATTTCGAACGGACCGTCATGTACTGCGGAAGGTAGCGGCCGGCCTGACGCATCAGCCAGACCGGCGTGCGATCGACCGGTTTTCCCCAACAGGCATCGAGAAAGCGGGTATTCATGGAGTACCTCGGTGTGATGAAAAACGGCGGGTCGGTACCCACCGTTTGGGTGATCATGGCGGAGAGAGTGAGATTCGAACTCACGGTACCTTTCGGTACGCCGGTTTTCAAGACCGGTGCCTTAAACCGCTCGGCCATCTCTCCGGGGTAAAACGTCGACTGTTCGTTACCGGGTCAGCGGCTGGGTATCGTTTCCATCCCCCCCATGTAGGGGCGCAGGGCGGTAGGGATCACCACCGATCCGTCGGCCTGCTGGCAGTTTTCCAGGATCGCCACCAGGGTGCGGCCCACGGCCAGACCGGAGCCGTTCAGGGTGTGGACGAACTCCGGTTTGCTCTTGTCATCTTCCCGGAAGCGGATGCCGCCGCGGCGGGCCTGAAAGTCGCCGAAGCTGCTGCAGGACGAGATCTCGCGGTAGGCGTTCTGTCCCGGCAGCCAGACCTCCAGATCGTAGGTCTTGCAGGCCGAAAAACCGATATCGCCGCTGCACAGGGCCATCACCCGGTACGGGAGCTCCAGCAGTTGCAGCACCCGTTCGGCATGGCCGGTCAGCCGTTCCAGCTCGGCATCGGCATCGTCTGGATGGACGAACGTGACCAGTTCCACCTTGTTGAACTGGTGCTGGCGGATCAGGCCCCGGGTGTCCTTGCCGTAGGAGCCGGCCTCGCGTCGGAAACAGGGGGTGTAGGCGGTGTAGCTGATCGGCAGGTCGGCCTTTTTGAGGATCTCGCCACGGTGGATATTGGTGAGCGGCACCTCGGCGGTGGGGATCAGCAGAAAATCCGGGTCAACCAGCTTGAACAGGTCGTCCTCGAACTTGGGCAACTGGCCGGTGGCGGTCATGCTGGCCCGGTTGACCATGAACGGCGGCAGCACCTCGGTGTAACCATGCTCCGTGGTGTGCAGGTCCAGCATGAAGCTTACCAGGGCCCGCTCCAGACGTGCGCCGGCACCTGTGGAGAGGGCAAAACGTGCACCGGCGATCTTGACGGCCCGTTCGAAATCCAGGATGCCGAGCTGCTCACCGATCTCCCAGTGGTTTTTGGGCTCGAAGCTGAAGCGGGACGGGGTCCCCCAACTGCGCACCAGCACGTTGTCCGCTTCCGATCTGCCGACCGGGGTGGTGGGGTGCGGCAGGTTGGGGATGGTCAGCAACAGGCGTTGCAGCTCATCTTCAACCACCTTCAGTTCGTCATCAAGGGCCTTGATCCGACTGCTGACCTCTTTCATGGCGGCAATCTGATCGGCGACTTGGCTTTTGTCCTTCACCTTGGCGATCGCCTCTGAGGCGCTGTTTTTTTGCGCCTTCAGCGTCTCGCTCTCGGTTACGAGGACCCGACGCCGCCCATCGAGCTGGCGGAAGTCGGCCAGGGATATCTCGCCACCGCGGGTGCCCAGGCGTTGTTCCACCTGGTCCAGATGGTCGCGGATGAACTTCATGTCAAGCATGGGTCTGCCTTGCAAGAATAAAAGAATATACTGAGCACATTTATTTAGCATCCGGTCGGGGATGCGTCAATGGCTAATGCTGCAGTCGTTTGACAGGGCGCGCCGGTGACGCCCGTCGCCTCAATATAGCCGGTACTGCCTGCTCATCCGTTCGAAGGCCCCAATGGCGGTCTGCCAGCGAGAGACGATCTGTTCGGGGGGTACCCCTGCGGTCAATAATTGCCAGGCGGAAGTATCGCCCAGCATGCCATAGAACCCGGCCTCTGCCCGATACTGGTGCGGGTGGGTGCGATAGATCGCCTGGGCCAGGTAGAGTGCCGCCAGAGGGACGTTCGCCGTTTCCGGATTTGTTACCGTCACTTCGATACCATGACAAAGCCTGCCTCGGTAGGGGTATCCGGCGGCGGTAGGGGTGAAGCTGGTGATGCCGAACCGTAACCCTGGCAGGGCAGGAAGTTGCTGTAGCACCGCTGGGGCATCGAGCCACGGGGCGCCGAAACGGTGGAACGGGGCATCGGTGCCCCGGCCGACGGAGAGGTTGGTCGCTTCAAGGGGGCCGAAGCCAGGGTAGAGCAGCGCCGCCACCGGGTCCTCCATGTTGGGGGAAGGGTTGATCCAGGAGAGGCCGGTATCGTCCCAGAGCATCCCCCGTTGCCAGCCGTCCATCGGTACCACCCGCAGGTCGGCATTGATGCCGGCCTCATGGTTGAACAAGCGGGCCAGCTCCCCTGCGGTGAGACCGTAGCGGGTGGGAATGGGGTAGATCGCTGCGAGCGAACGGCAGCCGGTCCGGTCTGCGTTCAGGCGCCGGGCAATCTCGTGGGGGTCCGGGACGGCCCCTTGAACACATGTGCCTCCCAACGGGTCGGGGCGGTCCAGCACTATGAGCGGTATGCCCCGTTCCTTGGCTGCCCGCAAGGCGTGATAGAGTGTGCCGATGTAGGTATAGAAACGGGTGCCGAGATCCTGAATGTCAAACACCAGCAGGTCAATGTCGCTTAGCATTGCCGGGGTAGGTCGGCAGCTTGCGCCGTAGAGCGAATAGATGGGCAGGCCGGTGCGTTGGTCGGTGGTAGAGGCGAGCTTGACGTCAGCCTCACCCCGAATGCCGTGCTCGGGGGAGAATAGCGCAACCAGCGTAACGCCCGGTGCCGTTGCCAGCAGATCGATGGTGCTTTCACCCGTCGCAGTGCGGCCGGTCTGGTTGGTGATCAGCCCTACCCGCCTGCCCCGCAGCAGGTCGAAGTGCCGCTGGGCAAGGACATCGATACCGGTTACGACGGTGGCCGCGGTCGTAACCGTGGGCAGCAGGGCGCTCCAACAGACAAGCGCCAGCACGAGGCAGAGGCGTGGCAGTGTCCGTTGGCAGGTGCTAGTCATCGGGGGACGTCTCCTCCATGTCGATCTCGCCTGTGAGCGCCCGGATAAAGTCGTCCAGTTCCCGCTCTCTGCCCGCTGGTGCGCTTATCCGGACAATTCCTAGTTGTTTATCGGTGGTGCTGACGGTGCAGAGGCCTTCATAGGCCTCTGCGAGGAAGGTGAGGTAGACATGCTGTTGGTGGTTGACCTTGAAAAAACGGGTGTACATTGAGGTAGGGGGCCTTTTGCGAGACGGATTTGCCGGACATGATACCAGACTGGGACGCCGGAGGGAACACTTGACAGTTTTTTTGAAAGGAGTATTGTCCGCTGCGAAGTAGCGGCCGAGATCCGTGTCAAAGAGACGGATGCGGGGGACCCAGTCAGCAGGGGCGTATTCCGGGTGGATCCGGATAGGGAAGTTCCAATCCCGAGCCCGTCAGCTAACCTCGTAGGCATCGGGAGGAGTCTCACGTAGATGGACGTCGTCGGCCTGCGCCGGAGGCGTTTTTTCATCTGGTTTGGCTTCTTGCACGAAAGGGACAGCTATGCAACCGCAGTACAGAGAACCTTTTTGGGGCGGGATTATCAAGGCGATGGGCCTGGTGTTCGGTGACATCGGTACCAGTCCCATTTATACCCTCTCCGTGATCTTTGCCATCACCAAACCGACCCACGACAATATCTACGGCATCGTTTCCCTGGTGTTCTGGACGTTGGTGGTGCTTGTGCAGCTCGAATACGCGACCTTGGCCATGTCTCTCTCCCGCAAGGGGGAAGGCGGGACCATCGTGCTGAAAGAGATCCTTTCTCGCATGCTGCAGCCCGGACGGCGGCTGGCCTTCATCGGCGTGCTCTCCTTTGTGGGGGTGGCCCTGCTCCTGGGGGACGGCGTGATTACGCCAGCCATCTCGATCCTGTCGGCCGTTGAAGGTATCGTGCTGATCCCCGGTCTGGAGGGGATGCCGCACGGGTTCCTGATCTTGATCGCCGCCGTGATCGCCCTGGGGTTGTTTATCTTCCAGTTTAAAGGGACCGATCGGGTGGCTGGCGCCTTTGGCCCGATCATGGTGATCTGGTTCGCTTCGTTGACGGTTTCCGGCGTGGTGGGCATCTCCTCCCATCCCGGTGTGCTCAAGGCGCTTAGTCCCCACTACGGGTTGTCGTTCATGCTGCACCACGGCCTGGCCGGCTTTTTTGTCCTCTCTGAAGTAATCCTGTGCGCCACCGGTGGTGAGGCGCTCTACGCCGACATGGGACACCTGGGGCGGCGGCCGATCCGTCACGCCTGGTATTTTGTCTTTGTGGCCCTGGTGATCAACTATCTGGGGCAGGGTGCCTTCCTGATCAACCATCCCGAGAGTACCAGCATGCTATTCGGCATGGTAAAGTGGCAGGCGCCGCTACTCTATATCCCTTTTCTGGTCTTGACCATACTGGCCACGGTGATCGCCTCCCAGGCATTGATAAGCGGGGTTTTTTCCATCGTCTATCAGGGGATCACCACCCGTATCCTGCCGCTTTTGAAGGTAGACTACACCTCCAGCCACTTAAAATCGCAGATATATATCGGTTCGGTCAATTGGCTGCTCCTTGCCTTGGTGCTGATGATCATGCTGATCTTTCAGAAGTCGGAAAATCTGGCTGCCGCCTACGGCCTGGCCGTGACCGGCACCATGACCATCACCGGCGTCATGATGGTGATGATCTTTTCCCGCACGACCAAGAAGTGGAAGGTGCCCCTGGCCGCCTTTGTCACGCTGATAGACGGTGTGTTCCTGGTCTCGAACCTCTACAAGCTCCCCCATGGTGGGTACTGGTCGCTGATCCTGGCCTCGGTGCCGTTGGTGACGATCCTGGTCTGGACCCGTGGTCAGCGGGCGTTGTATCATGCCTTAAGGCCGCTTGAGCTGGATGTCTTTTCGCTGTCCTATGAGCAGATATACGCCAAGAATCGCAATATCCCCGGTACCGGCCTGTTCTTCGTCAAGGAGTACAGCGTCATCCCGCCGTATGTCGTGCATTGCATCATCCGGAGCAACATCATCTATGAACGCAATGTCTTCATCTCCATCATGCGGACCGATGAGCCCTACGGACTTGACAGTGCGCTGAAAACCGGCCTCGCCACCGGTCTGGATGCCTTTGAGATCCAGGCCGGCTATATGGAGCATATCTCCATTGAGGCGTTGCTCCAACAGCATGGCATCAAGGAAAAGGTCATATTCTACGGCATCGAGGATATCGCCACCAGCAACCTCGTCTGGAAGTTCTTCTCGGTCATCAAGCGTCTGACCCCCAATTTTGTGCAGTTCAACAAACTGCCGGCGGCGAAGCTGCAGGGGGTGGTGACACGGGTAGAGATGTAGCTCCAAGCGGGGCTGCGGAGGTTGCTCGTGAGATAGCGTTTATATCCTGTCGTGTGGTCTGTATGGTGCCCCGCTGGTCAATCCGGCGGGGCACCCCTGGTTTTGACTACGGGGCAACGGGGGGCTGCGGCAGGTACTGCTCAAACATCTTCTTGTCAATCGCGCAGCGGTAGGCCTCTTCGGGGTTTACTTGCTTGGTCTTGAGCAGGTCGAGCAGGTGCTGGTCCATCAGTTGCATGCCGTCTTTTTTGGCGGTCTGGATGATGGAGGGGATCTGGAAGGTCTTTCCCTCACGGATCAGGTTGGCGATGGCCGGGGTCCCCATCATGATCTCCAGGGCTGCCACCCGCCCATTGCCCTCGGCGGTCTTGAGCAGTTGCTGGCAGACCACCCCTTTGAGCGACTCCGACAGCATGGTGCGGACCTGGTCCTGGGACTCCTTGGGAAAGACGTCGATGATCCGGTCGATGGTCTTGGCGGCGGTGTTGGTGTGCAGGGTGCCGAACACCAGGTGCCCGGTCTCGGCGGCGCTCATGGCCAGTTGAATGGTCTCTAGGTCCCGCATCTCGCCGACCAGGATAATGTCCGGGTCTTCCCGCAGTGCCGCCCGCAGCGCCGAGGCGAAGGACTGCGTGTGTGCCCCGATTTGGCGCTGGTTGAGCAATGACTGCTTGTTCTCATGGATAAACTCCAGCGGGTCTTCCAGGGTCAGGATATGCTCCTTGCGGGTGCTGTTGATCAGATCGATCAGGGCCGCCAGGGTGGTTGATTTGCCTGAGCCGGTGGGGCCGGTCACCAGCACCAGACCCTTTTTGAATAGGGTCATCCGCCTGACCCCTTCCGGCAGATGCAGTTGATCCGCCGTGAGGATGGTCGCGGGAATGATCCTGAATACCGCGGCCACGCCCCGGTGCGTCATCATGATATTGCCGCGGAAACGGGCCAGCCCCGGGACGGCGTAGGCAAAATCGAGGTCGTTGGTCGCCTCGAAGTGGGCCCGTTGCTCATCGTTTAGGATTTCAAACAGGATCGGCAGCAGTTCTTCATGGGTGAGCGGTTTGAACGGCAGGCGTACCATCTCGCCATGCTGCCGGAAAATGGGGGGATTCCCCGATGAAAGATGCAGGTCAGAGGCCCCTTTTTCCTTCATCATATTGAACAGTGCATCAATCTTGGCCATGGTAGTGCGTCTCCCTCACGGTTACTCGACAACTGCGGCGATAAACTCTTCTGCGGATACGGCACCTGCGCGGATGAGCGCCTCGCCTTCGGCCTCAATGCCGCAGTACCCCCCGGTGTGGAGCCCCTCAATGAAGCTGTCGCCATCGGCTGCCCGCTCAAAACGGTCATGCAACGTCTTGTCAAAGTGGATGATGTCCGTCAGAAACAGTCGTTCGCTGATGCCGGTGAAACCACACTGCGGGCAGCCGGTTGCGTGGTAGCAATCGGCCGGCGGCTGCTTGAGGTACAGGCTGAGCAGTTCCTGGCTCGGCACCTCGCTGGGCTTGCGGCAATCGGGGCACAGCAGCTGGATCCCTTTAAATGAGACGATGCCGCCCAGGGCCGGGGTGAGAACGGCGTTGCGCTGGCGGTAGCGGACCAGGTGGTTGCACAGGGCACGGGTACCGCGGATATCCATGCCGACCAGTACCAGTTTGCCTCGCATGGCCGCACGGGCTGCCGCAGTGAACGGCTCAAGGACGGTGCCATCTTCGATGACCAGGATGTCGGGGCAATGTTCAAGGGTGTCCATGATCAGTCGGCCTCTGGCCGTTTCCTGCGCGGGCAGGGGGATGCGGGGAAACGATTTGCGCATGCGGCCCGGCTCATCCCCCAGAATCAGCACCGATAGACCGTCTGTGGCCATCTCTTCCAGCAGCAGATCCATGAACCGGCAGCGTTCCTGCAGCGAACGGGAGGCAAACAGGATCAGCCCGTGCCGCAGGGCGGCGAGGCTTTTAAATTGCTCCTTTTGAAAGGGGGGGAGCTTGATCTGTTCCAGGGAGGGCGGGATTGTCGTGGCAAGCTGCCGCCGTATGGTGAGGTAGGCACCGTTATGTCCCTGTAGCCAGAACAGCTGGAAGCAGAGTTTCTGTTGATGGTGCTGAAAAAGGAAGGTGCCGGTCTGAGAGGGCTCCGTGCTGGGTGGCAGATTGGCGGCCTTCTTGAGCAGTGTGCAGAACTGCGGGTAATGACCAGGCACCAGCCGTCCCAGTTCGTAGGTGGTCGCTCCGCTGCGAGCCGTAATTTCGATCCTGTCTGCAAACGGCCTGAAGGAGAATGAAGACAGCTGGTGTTGTATGCTGTAGGAGAGCAGGCAGGTAAGCAACTGCTGGCCGCTGGCATCACTGTTGATCGAGGCGGTGACCTCGGCGGGAAAAAGTCCGGACGAAAATCCCAGCAGGTCCTCTTCCGGGGCGTCGTAACAGAGATCAATCATGGCGTTGATTTCATGGATCAGCGCCACCGAGAGGTTTATTCGGCAACCTGAGGCCTCTGCTGCCGCATGTACCGCTTTCTGGTTGAGCGGATCGGCAATGGCAATGGAGAGCTCGTCGCCGGCCCGGATCAGTGGGATGAGCTGATAGGCACGGCAGAGGCGTGCCGGGAGGAGCCGTATGGCCTCAGGGTCTATCATTTCGCGTTTGAGGCGAATATAGGGGATATCCAGCTGATTTGAGAGGGCCCAATCGATATCTTCCTGGCTGACGAGCCCCAGTGAGACCAGCGCCTCGCCAAAACGGCAGCCGCTGCGTTGTTGCTCTTCCAGTGCGGCGGCAATGTGAGACTCGTTGATGATGCGCGAGTTGAACAGGATGGCGCCGAGTTTTCCTTCTTTGGTGGTAAGCGGCATAGGCTCCTCTCCTCTGCTGTCCGAATGGCGCTATTGTAGCGTGTGCGTCACAGGAGTCAACCGTTGCGGCGGATGGGTATGCTATGGTACAGATGCTGGCTTATTCCCAAAGAGATTATGTGACCTGAGGAGTTTTAAGCGATGCAACGACGTGCGTTGGGGCTGTTTTCCGGTGGGCTTGATTCGATTCTTGCCGCAAAGGTGATGCAACATCAGGGGGTTGAAGTACTTGCTCTCAACTTTACCTCACCCTTCTTTGGCTGTTCGCCCGCCCTGGACGGTGAACCGGTGGCGGCTCGTTACGCCGAACGCTACGGGATACCGTTTCGGTCGATCCCTTTGGGTGAGGCCTTTCTGGAGATGTTGCGGCAGCCTCGGCATGGCTATGGCAGCGCCCTGAATCCGTGCATCGACTGCAAGACCTTTATGCTGCGCTGTGCCCGGGAGCTGATGGTGGAACATCAGGCCGATTTCGTGTTCACCGGCGAGGTGGTGGGACAGCGCCCGATGAGCCAGCGTCTCGACACCTTGAATCTGATCAATCGGGAATCCGGTCTGGGGGGCTTGCTGCTGCGGCCGTTATCGGCCAGGTATCTGAAGATCACCATCCCGGAGACGGAGGGCTGGGTGAGACGCGAAGATCTGCCGGCCATCCGTGGCCGGGGGCGCAAAGACCAGATGCGGCTGGCGGCGGAGTTGGGAATTGACGAGTATCCGACCCCTGGCGGTGGCTGCCTCTTGGCCGAGGAGAGCTACATCCCCAAGGTGAAGGACCTGCTGGATCATCACCTGCTGCTGGTGCGGGACTTCCATCTGCTGCGGACCGGCCGGCATTTCCGGTTGTCGAACTCCTGCAAGCTGATTGTGGGACGGGACAGCGCTGACAACGAAAAGATCCTGGCGGCCATCGGACTCGGTGAGACGACCCTGCGCTGGGCCGATGGCGGAGGCCCGCTGGTGCTGGTGGTGGGGGAAACGGATGAGTCGGCGTTGCGGCTGGCCGGCCGGGTCCTGTTGCGCTACACCCGGGCGCCCAAGGGTGAGCCGGCCCGGCTCAGTGTCCAGAAGGACGGTCGGCGCACCGATCTTGCCGTTGTGAACGACCTGCAGGAGGCCGAACTGGAGGGGTTACGGATTGCCTGATGCGGGCTGCGGCAGGTCCAGCACCTGCTTGAGGGCCGCGTCAATGGCGGCCGCATCCACCACGGTGTTGAAGCAGGGGCCGTGGGGGCGCAGGTTTAAGATGCCGATCACCGGAAGCGGGTAGCAGTCCTTGATCCCTGAGGTCAGGTCCCGTTCGCAGGCCACCGCCAGCACCAGTTTGGGACGTTTCTCCACAATAACCTTGCGTGCCAGGGTACCACCGGTGGCCACCGAGATATCGATGCCGTACTTTCTGCCGATCTCCACCAGTCCCTTGATGTCGCACCGTCCACACATCACACATTTGTTGATGTCGCCGGTCACCTTGATCTCGCAGTCGAACAACTGGATGCAGTGAGGCAGCAGGATCAGTATCCGATCCGGTCTGATCCGGTATTTCTGCGAGATCACGAGTGAATTGTTCATGGCGATGAACGACTGCCGGATTCGGTCCTTGTCCAGCCCCAGCAGGCGTCCCACAAACTCGATCATCGGCAGCAGGAACTTGATGACCACCAGCCGCATGAAGCGGGTGAAGAAGATATCCTTGCCCAGGGCGGTGGTCAGCACCAACAGTCCGGTACCCAGGATGGCCGTACAGGAAAGGACCAGGACCACCAGACCGACGATCCGAGGCAGGTTGGGGTTGATATTGGCCAGGCCGCGGCTGGGTATCCACCAGGCCAGGAAGATCAGAAGCACCAGCACGATGCAGGTCAGTCCCATCAGGGCGATGAACAGCCTTTTGCGCGGGGCGGCGGTGGTTTCCTGCAGATCGGTCACGCGGCGGTCTCCGGTAAGGTTAATTGAGTGCCTGGTACGAGCGGATGGCCGGCCAGAAAGCTGGCCGCATCCATGCGGCGGCTGCCGGCTGCCTGCAGTTCGTGAATGACCAGCGAGCCCTGGCCGCAGGCGATTTCAATGCCGTCTTTTGAGCTGGCAAGCACGGTGCCGGCCGGCCCGCTGCCGGTGCCGAGCGAGGTGCGGTGAACCTTGAGCGGCTCACCCTGCAGAAAGGTGTAGGCGCCGGGCCAGGCGGCCAGTCCCCGTACCAGGTTGTGAAGCACCTGGGCTGGTCTGTTCCAGTCGATCAGACCATCTTCTTTTTTGAGCAGGGGGGCATAACAGCTCTGGGTGTCGTCCTGGGGCTGTGCCACGATCGTCCCGGCCCGCAGTCCGTCCAGGGTATTCCCCAACAACTCCGCACCTAACAGCGACATCCGGTCATGGAGCGAGGTGATCTCCTCATCGGGTCCGATCGGCGTGGCTTTTTTGAGCAACATCGGGCCGGTGTCCAGTCCCACGTCCATCAGCATGGTGGTGACCCCGGTTTCGGTCTCGCCGTTCACGATGCACCAGTTCAAGGGGGCGGCGCCCCGGTAGCGCGGCAGCAGCGAGGCGTGAACATTGATACAGCCGTGAGGCGGTATCTCCAGGAGTGCCTTGGGCAGTATCTGGCCGAAGGCCACCACCACGATCAGATCCGGTCGCAGGGCGCGAATCTGGTCGATCACCTCCGGCGCCCGTACCCTGACCGGCTGATGCACCGGGAGGTCGTGTCGCAGCGCCAGCTCCTTGACTGGCGGCGGCTGCAGCTTCTGGCCGCGTCCTTTGGGGCGGTCCGGCTGGGTGAACACCGCGACGATGTCCTCGCCACGGTTGAGCAGCGTCTGCAGCGTGGGGCAGGCAAAGGCCGGCGTCCCCATGAAGATGATCCGCCAGCCGGTCATGGTGCCCCCCATTTTTTGGCCTTTTTCAGAAACAGTTCACGTTTGAGGGGTGACAGCCGATCTACAAACAAGATCCCGTCGAGATGGTCGATCTCATGCTGAAAGGCGATGGCCAGCAGGTCGTCGGCATGCCAGACCCGTTCGTGGCCATCAAGGGAGAGCCCTTTCACGACCACCTTTGCATGGCGTTTGACATTTGCCGAGAAGTGGGGGACTGACAGGCAGCCCTCCTCCTCGTAGAGTTCTCCCTCGCCGTGGATGATGACCGGATTGATGACCGTGATCAGCTGCGGCGCGTCATCCTTGGCCGCAACGTCGATCACGATCAGTCGCTGCGAGACCCCTATCTGGGGCGCTGCCAGGCCGACACCCGGGGCATCGTACATGGTTTCGGCCATGTCGTTGGCGAGTTGACGAATCTCATCGGTTATGACGGTGATCGGCGTCGCTTTCTTCTTCAGGACCGGGTCGGGAAATGTAAGGATGTGACGGATCATGCTGCAGCTCGAATGCGAAAAATGATCATAATTTCAAACTATACCAATTTATATCCAAAGAAATCAACTGTCAGTGCGTGGGGGACGTGATGACCGAACCAGTACGCGGCGTCAGCAAGACCGGCGAGATTGATCGACGGAAAACAGCACGTGAGCGGCTTTGGGATACTGACCGGCATGTCGGTCATGCAGAGGCAGCCGAACAGGACGATACCGTGCAGATTTCCGATGAGGCCCGCTTGCGGGCCAGCGGCAAGATCCGCAAGACCATCTTGGAGCATCTGGCCGAAAACGACAGCTGATGATCAGCTGAAGAAGCTCTGGTCCTTGTCGTAGGCCTCTTTAAAGGTGCGCAGCAGATCTTCCACCTTGTCAGCGGAGAGCCCCAGGGTGGTGGCGGGGGCCGTTGCCGCAACATCGATCTCTTCTTCACCCCCGATGGTGCCAATCCCGAAGCGGTGGCAGAAGAGGTTGGCCAAGCTGACCACACAGGTCAGGCGGATCAGGTATGGGTCTTCCTCGTCCGCCAGCTGCAGGCTGTGGTGTGCCATGACCGCCTTCATCAGGTGGTCGGGAAAGTTCCATTTTTTGATGACCAGCGCCCCAACTTCTTCATGGGTGTAGGGGAACAGCATCTGCTCGGCATGTTCGAAGTCAATGCCGTCGTTGTAGCAGCGCTGCATGATCTCCTGAAATTTTTCCTTGTCCAGAAAGTTCATGATGATCTTGCCAAGGTCATGGAACAGCCCGCCCAGGAAGGCTTCTTCGGCGTTTACCAGACGGGTGTCGCTGGCGATAATCCGCGCCGCCAGACCGGCTCCGAAGGAGTGCTCCCAGAGCAGTTTTTCCGTCAGGCCGAAGGGGTGGTAGACCTGTTTGACGGAGGCCGCCACCACCACGCTTTTCAGGGTGACAAACCCCAGCATCATAATGGCGTGGGGCAGGGTCTGAATCTGTCGCTGACACCCGTAAAATGAAGAGTTTGAAATTTTCAACACCCTGGCAGCCACCGCCGGGTCAGAGGCAACGACCTTTGCCAGGTCATCGGCAGTAGCGGTTTCATCCTCCATCAGCTGCATGACCTTGGTGGCCACAATCGGGATGGTCGGTAGATCGCCGGCCGCCATGATGATTTGTTCGAGATCCTTGTTCATCCTCTGCTCCTCAGGGCTCCATGCTGGCGCCCAAACTGCCAGTATGGCGCCGTATACTATGCTATCCGCGTAGTGTAAGGCAAGTAATTCAGCCTAATGGTTTGTATTTTTGGCCCCTCCTGTGTATAATCAAACGCACTTTTTTTAAGATGATGAGGGATATCAGCCATGTACATCAAAAAAAGAGCAGTCTTGCCGCTGCTTGCCGGCGCATCACTGCTACTGTCAGGGTTTAGTTGGGATTTTAGCGGTGACAAATGCAAGGAGGCCCTTGACTTGGCCCGACAGTTGCCGGGATTGAAGGATGAGGCCGTGCGCAGTCGCGATGAGGCGAAGATTGTGGGGATCTGCCCGGATGGCGCCGCTGCCCAGTACGTGGCCGGCCAGCAGGCCGAGCGGGCAGGTAACGTGGATGGTGCCGTCAGCGCCTATCAGCGCGCGTTGCAGACCGACCCGTCCTTGGCCGTAGCCAGTGGGAGTCTGGGCCTGCTGTATCTTCAAAAGGGGTTGTTGGATGATGCGGCGGTAGAACTCACTAAGGGGGTAACCGGTGCGCCATCGCCAACCCTCAATAAGGCCCTTGCCAGAGTGATGCTGCAGAAACGGGTCTACGCGTTGGCCAAGTACTATCTGGGAGAGGCGGCCCGTCAGGCTCCGGACGATCCGGAGGTGATGGTTGTAAAGGCCGAACTGTACCAGGCCGAGGGCCAGTCGGAACGTGCTCAGGACGAATACCGCCGGGCCCTGCTGGCCGATCCCTCCTCCGAGGAGGCCTGTATGGGGTTGGCTCAGCTTTATTTGAAGGAGAACCAGCAGGACAAGGCATTGGACCTGCTCAAAAAAACCGCGGTAGCCAATCCCCATAGCAGCCAGATTCACCTCATGCTGGCCGATATTTATGAAAAGCAGGGTGATGTGAAGCAGTCGCAATATGAGCGTCTCTTGGGGGGGCAAAAGGTCGCCGTACCGACGACAGAACCCCAGCCGCAGCCGGAAGGGATTGTGCAGGGTGATCAGCTGGCACTCAAAGGGCAGATTGACCAGGCGGCCGATGCCTATCGCACGGTGCTGAAGACCCAGCCGG
Source organism: Deltaproteobacteria bacterium (assembly GCA_021782545.1). Lineage (GTDB taxonomy): Bacteria > Desulfobacterota > Desulfuromonadia > Geobacterales > Pseudopelobacteraceae > Trichlorobacter. The sequence continues at coordinate 13,875 of JAJXUW010000051.1, forward strand.
ATGCAGTGCAACCCTATGAAAAATTGGGGGCCCTTTATCAGAAGGCCGGGCGCGAGAGCGAAGCGCTTGCCGCCTACCGGGAGGCCACGTATCGGCATAGCGATGATCCTTTTGTGTATTACAACCTGGGGCTCTTGTATGAAAAGCGTAACCAGCTTGACGAGGCGGTTGTCGCGTATAAGCGGGCCATCGAGAAAAAACCCGATCTGGCCGATGCCCACCTGAAGCTGGCCGATATCCGTTTAGTTCAGGGCAACAGCAAGGAGGCGGTTGATCAGTACCTTGAGTTTCTGAAGCTCAAACCGGAAAGTGCCGACATCCGTCTGAAGCTCGCCAGGGTGTTTGTAAAGTTCAAGCAATTGGACAAAGCGGAGGAGTCGTATCTGGATGTTTTGAAGCTGGCCCCTGATAATGCCGACGCCCATCGGGAGCTTGCTGCTGTGTACCGGTCCGAGGACAAGCTGGACAAGGCCGTTGAACAGTATAAACGGGCCTTGGAGCTTGTCAAAAACGATACCGAAAGCCGTAACGCGTTGGTGACCATCTATGTCAAAACCAAGCAATATGACGACCTGACTGCGCTCTTAAAGGAGGCTGCGGAATTAAACCCCGGCGATCCCGTCAGTTTCTATCGACTTGGCCTGGTGTATGATTTCCGTAAAGAATACGATAACGCCATTACCAGCTACAAGAAGGCCATCGAGTTGAAGGGGGATTATGCCAGGGCGTTGCATGCCTTGGGGCGTGTCTATATGAAGACCGGGCGCTTGTCCGAGGCCCGCGAGGCGTTGGAAGCGGCCAAACAGGCAGATCCCAAGCTGGCGGATACCACAGTGCTGCTGAACAATATCCGGGATGACTTCAACCCGGTCCCGCATAAGTTTGCCAAGACCAAGCATTATAAAAAGCATAAGAAAAAAGCAGCACACAAGATGTCTAGGAAAAAGGTGACTAAAAAGAAAAAGGTGACTAAAAAGAAGAGGAAATAACGAGCTGTTTACTTATGGCAGGAAGGCCAGTCTTGTGACCTTCCTGCCTCGGGCCCAAAGGACCCCTACTGCCACCGATGGCCACGCTCCCGGCAACCTACTTCCACCTGCCGCTCCACCTGACGGGCACCGCCCGTACCACGCTCCAGCTCGACCAGATTTTGTTGCCGTTCCTGACACGGCGCTATCCTCCGATAGTGGTCTTTCGGCGTTTGGCGGCCCACCTGCAGAAGGATCGTCCCGTTCCGCTGCCGCCAGTCTCCGCTGCGCAGCTGCATCTGTACGGCACCTTGCTGGAGGTGTTCCGGTATCTGGTGGACCGGCTGGCTGAGGGGGACGACGCCAATACCCTGGTGGCTGCCCTCGAACGGTCCGGACTCGGTTGGCATACCCCCCCCGCCTCGGCGGTCCTGGCCGGTTTTGTGCAGCTCTTCCCGCCGGCAGTGTCGGTGGGCGAGGTTGCCGAGCCTGCCCAGGCTCAGCGTATCCTCCGGGAGCTGCTGCTGGTACGGCTGGCCGGAGAAAACCGTGCCGTGGTGCCGTTTCGTCACCTGTTTGACGACGGCGAACTGGCGCGGAGCACCCCCTACCGGGAGGTGATGGACCGCCTGACCGCTGCCCTGACACAGGGGCCGCTGCTGCCGGGGCTCGGCATCCCGCTGATGGAGGCCCTCCGTGCCCCCTTGCAGTCCGCCCCCGATTCC
>JAJXUW010000052.1 GCA_021782545.1 Deltaproteobacteria bacterium
TACTGGGACCCCTGGCCAGGGAACAGAAAAGCGGTTTTGCTCATAGTCGCATATCCTTGTTGGTGTAATTCAAACTACCACTTGATGAGTGCCGAACCGTAGGTGAAACCGCCACCAAAGGCATCCAGCAGCACCAGGTCGCCCGACTTGAGCCGTCCCTCATGGTTGGCCTCGTCCAAGGCGATCGGTATCGATGCCGACGAGGTATTGCCGTATTTATGCAGGTTGACGAAGACCTTTTCCTCCGGCAGGCCGATCCGTTTGCCGGTAGCCTCGATAATACGGCGATTGGCCTGGTGCGGTATCAGCAGCGCCAGCTGGTCTGCATGGATCTGATTGGCCTCAAGGGCGGCAACGGCGGCATCCCCCATGGCACGCACCGCATGCTTGAATACGTCGTTACCTTCCATCCGCAGATAATACAGCTTGTCGTCAATGGTCGCGGCAACGCTGGCAGGGTTGCGGGAGCCGGGCCCCGGCTGGTAGAGCAGCCCCCAGTGACTGCCGTTGCTGAAGATATGCGTTGAGAGAATCCCCCGATCGCCGTTGTCGGCCTCCAGCACCACCGCACCGGACCCGTCGCCGAACAGGATGCAGGTGTTACGGTCGCTAAAGTCCACCACGCGGCTTAACACCTCTGCCCCCAGCACCAGCACCTTTTTGGCCATACCGCTCCTGATCTGGGCCTCGGCCATGTTCAGACCGTAGATAAACCCTGAACAGGCAGCGGAAAGATCGAAAGCAACGGCATGTTTAGCACCCAGCTCATGCTGGACGATACAGGCGGTGGCAGGGAAGGGGAAATCCGGGGTAACGGTACCGAGGATGATCAGGTCGAGTTCTTCGGGGGAAATGCCGGCCATGGCAAGGGCGCGACGTGCAGCTAAGGTGGCGAAGGTGGAGGTGTATTCGCCTGCGGCGGCGATACGGCGCTCTTTGATACCGGTGCGGGTGGTGATCCACTCGTCGTTGGTGTCGACCAGCTTTTCCAGGTCGTAGTTCGTGAGGACATGTTCAGGAACCGCAGAACCGGTCCCTGTAATGCGGGCACGCAGCATGTAACCTTCCTCCCCGGAAACGACGGCAGCCGTTTCCGTCATGCACTACCAAACAGCAGAAAATTACAGGACGCTACCAGTACGGGGGAGCAGAGCAGCGTAGTTTTCAGACAGTTTTTCAGCGATACGCTCCGTTACGCCATGGCGGGCATATTCATACGCAAAGCGAATGGCGTTTTTGATCGCCTTGGCATTCGATCCGCCGTGGCAGATCATGCCAACGCCGTTGATGCCGATGAGCGGCGCGCCACCGTATTCGGCATAATCAACGGTCTTCTTGAAACGACTGAAGGCCCCGCGGACAAACAGGTACCCCAGCTTGGCAACAAAATCGTTGGATATCTCACGACGCAGCATGCCGCCTGCCGCCTCGGCCAGCCCCTCGGAGAGCTTCAAGACCACATTGCCGACAAAGCCGTCACAGACAACCACCTCAACGGTACCCTTAAAGATGTCACGACCTTCCACATAACCGTGATAATTGAGGGAGGTCTGACGCAGGATGGCGTTGGTCTCGCGGGTAAGCTCATTCCCTTTGGAATCTTCTTCGCCATTGGAGAGCAGGCCGATACGCGGTGCGGCGATGCCCATGGCATGGGTAGCATAGACCTGTCCCATGATGGCAAACTGCACCAGATGGACCGGTTTGCAGTCAACATTGCCCCCCACATCCAGCACCAGCGTCTGGCCGTGCAACGTCGGGAAGATTTGGGCAATGGCCGGACGCTCAATCCCGGCAATCCGCTTGAGCACGAACATGCCGGCAGCCATGGTAGCGCCTGAATTGCCGGCGCTCACCGCAGCACACGCCTTGCCCTCTTTGACCAGTTCAAAGGCGACCCTGACTGATGAATCGCGTTTTTTACGAACGGCGTCGGAGGCGGAATCGTGCATTCCCACCACTTCACTGGCATGCTGAATGACAATATCAAGCCCCGTGACGTTATAACGAGCAAGCTCTTGCTGAAGCCGCGTCTCGTCCCCCACCAGGGTAATGGCGATACCTAACTCACGGGCAGCCGCGACAGCGCCCGCGACCTCAACGGCCGGAGCATTGTCCCCTCCCATGGCATCTACAGCAACTCTCATGTCAGACCGGCCTGAAAAACGGTTACGCTTTAGGAGCGGCGGCAGTTACTTCCTTACCCTTATACGTACCGCAGGAAGGACAGGCGCGGTGCGGCATCTTGGCAGACTTGCACTGGGGGCAGACCGACAGTGAGGGGGCGGTCAAGAAATCATGGGCACGCCGCATGTTTTTGCGGGATTTGGAGGTTTTCTTCTTAGGTACTGCCATGGCAGATTCTCCTTTAGGGCCGTACGGCCGTTTTAACGTTGGACCTTAAAGTCCTGTAAGGCTGCAAATTTCACATTGAGCGGCTCGCGTGAGCAGGTACACGTTTCGGTATTCAGGTCGATACCGCAGACAGGGCAGAGCCCCTTGCAGCTCTCGCTGCACAACGGTTTGAGCGGCACCGCGAGCGCCACCTGCTCCCCGATTTCCGGCAACAGGTCAATCTCGTCACCCGTGAAGCTGGCAGAGATCAAATCCTGTTCGTCAAGCTCGACCTCATTTTCGTCTTCCATAAGCGTGGTCGCCTTACGGAAAAAAATCGTAAAACGCGAGAGTACCTCTTGGTCATACGTACACAGGCAACGGGAGCACGTTTGATGCACAGACACCGAGACGTTCCCCTCCACCCGGTAGTGGTCCACCTCGCGACTAACGCTCAGGTGCACCTGGACCGGCCCAACAAAACTACAGCCACCGGACTCGGCCATGGCCGCCAGCACCGGAAAGGAATCTGGCGGTTCGCAAAAGGCCAACTCTCTGGGAACTTCTTGAAAATAGTCGACGCTGACCTTCATAGCACGCCCTGCAAACAAGGGTTTAGAAACGATTAAATATAGTTAAAATGGCTAGTTTGTCAAGCCATAATACCACCTGCGCATCTACCCCACCCTAACGGTACAACATCTGTGTGGGACACCGCTGGTTGCGCACAACAACAGAAAAGCCCCGGATATATCCCGGGGCCTTTGCTCTGTCTGGTTTCACCAGACTATTTGGTCGGTGCGACTGGATTTGAACCAGCGACCCCTACCACCCCAAGGTAGTGCGCTACCAGGCTGCGCTACGCACCGAAACTACAGTGAAGCCCGAAGGCTTGTCAACTCCTGTCGAATCTCGCAAAGGAGCAAACGTAAATCATTCGAATCCTGTCCGGCTGTCTGGGGTACCGGACACCGTGTCCGCTTACGCACAAAACGCTTGCGGACACCTTCAATCGTATATTTTTCCTGATACAGCAGCTGCTTTATCTGCTGAATTACCTCAATGTCCTGTTTGGTATACAGCCGTTGACCGCTGGAACTCTTTTCAGGGCAAAGAAACGAAAACTCACTCTCCCAAAAACGCAGCACTGAACTTTTGAGGCCCGCCAGTTTGGCAACCTCACCAATTTTGTAATAGGTCTTGTCCGGGAAAGAGGGTTGCATGACCGGCCCCGTAACCCTCCGTGTTACTCCTCGTTATTGATAGCGCTTTTTAAGACCTGACTTGGCTTAAAGGTCAGAATACGACGAGCGCTGATGGTGATTGATTCGCCGGTCTGGGGATTGCGGCCACGCCGGTCGGCTTTCTGCTTTACCACAAAATTGCCAAACCCGGCGATCTTGATCTTATCGCCGCCTTCCAGCGTGGTTTTCATGATACCGAAGACCATTTCCACCATCTCGGCAGACTCTTTCTTGGAGAGACCGATCTTCTGATGAATCCGCTCGACAATATCAGCTTTCGTCATAATAACCCCACCTAAATAGCAAGCTTTCAACCAAGTCGGGGATAGATCCCCGCAAACGAGAGACGCTTTATAACACGTGGTTTTTCCGACCGCAACAGTTTATCGCAGCGCTACACCTAATTTTTTTACCAAGGTAGCAACCACCTTCTGGTGCAGGGCCGACACCTCATCGTCGGTCAGGGTGCGTTCCGATGAGCGATACCGCAGCCGCAGGGCGATACTCTTAGAGCCAGCCGGAATCTTTTCCCCTTGATACAGGTCAAAGATAGTCACGCGTTCCAGTTCTTTTAAACGCAGGCCCTGAACGCAGGCCAGCAGCTGTTCGGCGGGAAGTTCCAACGGGGCCACCAGGGCAACGTCACGCACGCTGTCCGGATAGCGTGTGGGCGGCTCGATGCCCTGATGCTTACCTGCCAGCCGGACCACCGCCTCAAAATCCAGTTCAAAGCAGTATACTGGGCGCTCCAGCTCAAAACGGGCCTGGACCGTCGGGTGAATCTCGCCCAGGGTGCCGATCAGCTGATTGCCACACAGGATACGGCACGCCTTCCCTGGGTGGTAGTAGGGTTCGGGATTTTCGGCAGACCAGCGTATATTCCCCAACTGCAGTACATCGAACAGGTTTTCCAGAATCGCCTTGGCATCAAAGAAATCGCTGTCGGCCTGCGGCTGGCACCAACCCTCTGGGTTGCGCGATCCACTGAGCAGACCGGCAGCCCAGATCGGCTCGCAGGGCATCTGCTCATCGGCCTGCGGCATATAAATACGGCGCATCTCGAACAGACGCAGATCCAGCGAACGGAAGCTCATATTGTGCGCGGCGGTCTCCAGCAGGCCCGGCAGCAGGGTGGTACGCATCACCGACTGCTCCTCGGCCAGCGGATTGCAAAGCCGGATGCCGTTACGCCGTTGGTCGTCCAGGGCAAGTGCCAGCTTGTCTGCCACATCCGGGGCGATAAAACTGAAGGTGACAATCTCGCTCATCCCTTCGTTCACCAGATGATTGCGCACGGTCCGCAGCAGCTGTTGGTGACGGCTGGGACGATCGGAGATCACCGAGGCCCGTGGCATGGTGGCCGGCACATGCTCAAATCCGTGCAGACGGCAAATCTCCTCAATCAGGTCTATTTCCCGCTCGATATCCACCCGCCAAGTGGGGATTCCCACCTGCAGGCTGCCGTCGGCGTTGGCGGCCACCGTAAAGGCCAGGTTGCGGAACAGTGCGGCCATCCGTTCAGCGGACAGTTCGATGCCGATCATCTCGTTGCAGCGCTGGGGGCGAAAGCAGATGTTGACCGGCTGTCTGGGAGCCGGATAACAATCGACCCGTCCGGCGGCTACCGTGCCGCCGGCCAGCTCGGCCATCAGGCCCGCTGCCCGATCAAGGGCCAGCGGCACCATGCCGATGTCGGCACCGCGCTCGAAGCGATGGGAGGACTCGGTATGCAGCCCCAGCCGCTTGCTGGTACGCCGGATGGTGGGCGGATCAAAGAAGGCGCTCTCCAGCAGGATGGTGCAGGTATCGTCCTTGATTTCGGAATTCAGGCCCCCCATGATACCGGCCAGGGCCACGGCCCGTTCCGTATCGCAGATCACCACGTCATCGACCGCGAGCACCCGTTCCTGGCCGTCCAGTGTGGTAAAACGCTCGCCTTCAGCGGCCTTGCGCACCACGATCTGGCCGCCTGCCACTTGACGGTAGTCGAAGGCGTGCAGCGGATGGCCCAGCTCCATCATCACCAGGTTGGTGATATCCACCACGTTGTTGATGGAACGCACCCCAACCGCCTGCAACCGGTTGGCCAGCCAGGCAGGCGACGGCGCTATGCTGCAGCCGCTGATGTAGCGGGCAGCATAGCGGGGGCAGCCGGCCGGGTCATGGACGGTCACGCCGACATGCTTGCTGGCCGGCTCCGTACCCTCCGGTACGGCAACCGCCGGCGTTTTCAGAGAGGTACCCAACTTGGCGGCGATCTCGCGGGCGATACCGATTACACTCAGACAGTCGGCCCGGTTGGGGGTCAGGCCGATCTCGAAGATGGTGTCCTTCAGCCCCAAGGCCTCGAACAACGGCGTCCCCAGTTTCAGTTCCGGCGGCAGCACCATGATGCCGGCGCTCTCATCGGCCAGGCCTAACTCCTTTTCGGAGCAGAGCATGCCGCAGGACTCCTCGCCGCGAATCTTGGAACGCTTGATCTTGAAGTCCCCCGGCAGCACCGCGCCGATCTGGGCCAGGGCCACGGTGTCACCCTGTTTGAAATTCTGGGCGCCGCATACGATGTCCAACAGTTCGCTGCCGTTATCCACCTTACAGAGCGACAGTTTGTCGGCATTGGGATGCTGGGCCTTTGCCGCTACCCGTGCCACCACCACCGCATCCAGACCACCGCCTACCTGCTCGACCCCCTCCACCTCCAGGCCCAGCATGGTCAGCAGATCACCCAGCGCAGCAGGTTCAAGATCAAAATCGACAAACTCTTTCAGCCAGTTATAGGTAACTTTCATGGTCTCACCGGACTAAAATTGGGTAAGAAAACGGACATCATTTTCGAACAGCAGCCGCATATCGCTGATACCGTACTTGAGCATCGCGATCCGCTCGATCCCCATGCCGAAGGCAAATCCGGAGATGGTCTCCGGGTCGTAGCCGACATGGCGGAACACCTCGGGGTCCACCATGCCGGCCCCCAGGATCTCCAGCCAGCCGGTCTGCTTGCAGACCCGGCAGCCGCTGCCACCGCAGATCACGCAGGCGATATCCACCTCGGCCGATGGCTCAGTAAAGGGGAAAAAACTGGGACGCAGCCGAACACCGGTCTTCTGGCCGAACAGCTGGTTGGTGAAGATGGTCAGAATCCCCTTCAGATCGGCAAAAGAGACCTTGCTGTCCACCATCAGGCCCTCGATCTGATGAAACATCGGGGAATGGGTGGCGTCGGAATCGCAACGATAGACGGTGCCGGGGGCGATAATCCGCACCGGTGGCTTCTGCTTGAGCATGGTACGGATCTGGACCGGCGAGGTATGGGTCCGCAGCAGCAGTTCGTTTTCCACAAAGAAGGTGTCCTGCATGTCGCGGGCCGGGTGTTCGGGCGGAAAGTTCAGCGCCTCGAAGTTGTACCAGTCGTGCTCGATCTCCGGCCCTTCGGCCACCGAAAAACCCAGGCCGGCAAAGATCTCGCTCACCTCTTCCACCACCAGGGTCACCGGATGCTTGCTCCCCAACCGGCGACGGCGCCCCGGCAGGGTGACGTCGATCCGTTCGGTGGCCAGACGCTGGGCCGTGGCCGCCTCTCTGGCGGTGGTCAGGGCGGCGTCGATGGCTCCCTCCATCTCTTCCTTGACCACGTTGACCAGTTGGCCGACCTTGGGACGTTCTTCGGGCGGCAGGGCGCCCAGCCCCTTCATAAGTCCGGTCAGTTCGCCCTTACGTCCCAGGTAGCGAACCCGAATCTCATTTAAGGCATCTTCGGTCGTTGCCGCAGCAATGGCCGCCACGACCTGCTGCCGCATCTGTTCTAGCTGTCCCCGCATATCATTGGTCCCTTTGATGTCAGGAAATAGGAATGCATAATTGAAAAAGGGACAGGAGCAGCAAGACTCCCATCCCTTTTTGTTACCAGCGGCCTCGCCTTACAGCTTGGCCTTGGCCAGTGCCGAAATTTCGGCGAACCCCTTCGGATCGGAGATGGCGATATCTGCCAAAACCTTCCGGTCGATCTGGATGTCGGCCTTCTTGAGACCGAAGATGAACTTGCTGTACGACAGCCCGTTCAGACGGGAAGCGGCATTGATCCGCATGATCCAGAGGGAGCGAAAGTCCCGCTTTTTCACACGGCGATCCCGGAAGGCGTAATTCAGCGCCCGGTCAACCGCCTCGGTGGCACTGCGAAACAGTTTGCTCCGTGCGCCACGGTACCCTTTAGCCAGCTTCAGCACCTTGTTACGCCGCTGACGTGTCTTGAAACCACCTCTTGCTCTCGGCATCTTGTACTCCTTTAGTTGGATTGCCCGATCCGCAAGGGGCCGTTCCTCACGGTTCTGGGGCGGCACACCCGAAGGTGCGCCTTAAACCCTTACCTGCTACAGGTAGGGGATCAGTGCACGGATATTTTTCTGGTCCACCGCAGCCACGGTGCTGCCTTGACGCAGGTTCCGCTTGCGCTTGGTGGTCTTGGGGGTCAGAATGTGGCTGGTAAACGCATGGGCGCGTTTTATCTTGCCGGTGCCGGTCTTTTTGAAACGCTTGGCAGCAGCGCGGTTGGTCTTGATCTTGGGCATTGCAGACTCCTTTTTATCTACCGCTACGGTGTTATTTTTTCGCCTTAGGCGCAATAATCATAAACAACTGACGACCGTCCACCCGGGGAGCCACTTCTACGACTCCGACGTCAGTCAATTCTGCGGCAAATTTTTCTATGACGGCACGGCCGATATCCTGATGGGTGATCTCACGGCCACGGTACACGAGTGTCACCTTGGCCTTGTTGCCCTCTTCCAGGAAGCGGCGCACGTGCTTAACCTTGAAGTCCAGGTCGTGATCGTCGGTCTTGGGCCGGATCTTGACCTCCTTGACCTGCACCTGCACCTGTTTCTTCTTGGCTTCCTGCTGTTTTTTGCTGGTCTGATACTTAAACTTGCCGTAGTCCATGATGCGACAGACCGGCGGGGTGGCGGTCGGCGAGACCTCCACCAGATCAAGGTGCCGGGCTTCGGCGGCCTCCAAGGCCTCACGCAGGGTCAGGATCCCCAGCTGTTCGCCATCGTCGGCAACCACCCGTACCTCTTGGGCGCGGATGGCATGGTTGATGTTGATCGTTGCAGTTTTAGGGGCGGCTATGGCGACACCTCCTCGCAGAGTAACGGCATTGTGTTAGTTATGCTCCTTTACCTCTGATTCAATAAAGGCGATAAATTCTTCAGGCTTCATGGCATGCAGGTTCTTACCATCACGGTAACGTGGCGTTACGGTGCCGTGTTCCACTTCCTTATCACCGATCACCAGCATATACGGGATTTTCTGCAGCTGCGCCTCACGAATCTTGAAATTCAGCTTTTCGTTCCGCAGGTCTTCCTGCACCCGGATACCGGCGGCGCGCAGGTGTTTGAAAACCTCCTGCGCATACGGGATCTGGTTGTCAGTCACCGTCAGCACGACCGCCTGCACCGGCGCCAGCCACAACGGGAAGTTACCGGCAAAGTGTTCGATCAGTACACCAATGAACCGCTCAATGGAACCAAGGATCACACGATGGACCATAACCGGGCGTTTACGCTCGCCCTCGCTGGTCACATAGGTCAGATCGAACCGCTCTGGCAGGGTAAAATCGCACTGGATAGTAGCACACTGCCACCGCCTGTCAAGACAATCACGCAGTTTGATGTCGATCTTGGGGCCATAGAAGGCACCATCACCCTCATTAATATCGAAGGGCCGCCCGGTATCCTTCAGGGCACCCAACAAGGCGTTGGTGGCCCGTTCCCAGTCTTCGTCACTGCCGATGGACTTTTCAGGACGGGTGGAAAGCTCCATCTCAAACTCGAACCCAAAGATGCTCATCACATCGGAGACGAACTTCAGTACCCCTTTTATCTCACCGTCCAGCTGTTCCGGCGTACAGAGGATATGGGCGTCATCCTGGGTGAAGCAGCGCACCCGCAACAGCCCGTGCAACACCCCGGCCCGCTCGTGGCGATGGACCGTGCCCAGTTCGAAATAGCGTTGGGGCAGGTCGCGGTAGCTGCGCAGCTGCGATTTGTAGATCATCATATGGGCGAGACAGTTCATCGGCTTGATACCGAAACTCTGTTCATCCACCTCGGTGAAGTACATGTTCTCGCGGTAGTTGTCGTAGTGGCCCGACCGCTGCCAGAGCTCGGTCTTGAGGATCTGGGGACCCACCACGATATCATAGCCGCGTTTTACGTGTTCCTTGCGCTCGAAATCTTCCAGCAGGGTGCGCAGCATGGCCCCCTTGGGGTGCCAGATGGCAAAGCCGGGACCGACCTCATCGGAGAAGGAGAACAGGTCCAGCTCGCGGCCCAGCTTACGGTGGTCGCGGCGCTTGGCCTCCTCCAGACGATGCAGGTAGGCCTCCAGCTCCTTCTTGTCCACAAAGGCGGTGCCGTAGATCCGCTGCAGCATCCGGTTGTTCTCGTTGCCCCGCCAGTAGGCGCCGGCGATGGAGAGCAGTTTGAAGGCCTTTAGTTTATTGGTGTTCGGCACGTGGGGGCCACGGCATAGATCGGCAAATGCACCCTGGCTGTAGATCGAGACCGTCTCGGCGCCGATATCCTGGATCAGTTCTTTTTTGTACGGTTCGCCCATCTGCTCAAAGAAGGCGATCGCATCCGCAGCAGGCAGCACCTTGCGTTCCAAGGTTTGGCCGGCAGCAGACAGTTCGGCCATCCGCTGCTCGATCCGCTCCAGGTCCTCCGGTGTGAAGGGGGTCTCCACATCGAAGTCATAATAGAAGCCGTTTTCAATCGCTGGCCCGATGGTCACCTTGGCTGCGGGAAACAGCTCCTTCACGGCCTGGGCCATCAGGTGCGAGGTGGAGTGGCGGATGATCTCCAGCGCCTCGGGGCTCTTCTCGGTGATAATGGCCACGGTGGCGCCATCGGCCAGGGAGGCCGACAGATCCACCAGCTCGCCGTTCACCTGACCCGCCAAGGCGGCCTTGGCCAGACCGGCGCCGATCGAGGCGGCCAGATCGGCCACCGTTGCACCGGCAGGCAATTCCCGTTTTGAACCATCAGGCAGTGTTACGTTGATCTGGGACATGATCCTGTTTTCTCCAAACAGAAAAGGCATCGGGAAGTGCCGATGCCGCTCATTAGTTCAATGGTAGGCGCGGGCGGTCTCGAACCGCCGACCTCTACCGTGTCAAGGTAGCGCTCTCCCCCTGAGCTACGCGCCTCCAGCAAGGAATTGTTTAGATAGCAGGTATAGCAATCAACTGTCAAGCGGTTTTTGCCACGCTTCGCTCCAGCAGCGCCACATTTTCCACATGGGGGGTCTGGGGAAACATATCCACCGGTTGCAGTTCGCGGCAGTCATACCCAAGCCCGGCCAGGATATCCAGGTCGCGGGCCAGGGTCTGGGGAGAGCAAGAGACATAGACGATCCGCTGCGGCGCGAGCCCTGCCACCTGCTGCAGCACCTCCCGCTCGCACCCCTTGCGGGGCGGGTTCAGCACCGCCAGATCAATCCGCTCCTCATCCTCCACCAGTTCGGCCAACAGCTCGCGCACATCGCCGGCCTCAAAGCGGCAGTTGCGCCGGTGGTTTAACTTGGCATTACGCCGGGCATCGGCCACCGCCTCGGGGTTCATCTCGACCCCCAGCACCTGCTTGGCGTGGGGGGCCAGGGTCAGGGCGATGCCACCGATGCCGCAGTACAGGTCCAGCACGGTCTGCTTGCCATCCAGGCCGGCCCGTTCAAGCACCGCGTTGTAGAGCAGGGCGGCAGCCTCGTTGTGCACCTGCAGGAAGGAGCGCGGCGAGATCAGCACCTCCACCCCACCGATCCGGTCCTGAATGGTCTGCTGCTTGGTCAGGAAGTGGTCGTGGGCGCCGAAGATCACATTGCCTTCGCTGCTGTTCACGTTCTGGCAGACCACGCTTACCTGCGGCAGCCGCTCCTGGACAAAGCGGGCCAGGTGGTGGATCTCGTTGAAGGCCCGGCGGGCGGTGACCAAGGTCATCATCGCCTCGCCCGTGCTGACCGAGACCCGCACCACCAGGTAGCGCAGGATACCGCTCTTGTTTTTCTCCTGCCAGGTCGGCACCTTCAGCTTGGCTATCCCTTCCCGCGTTGCCGTAATGATCCGGTTCACCATGGCGTGGTGCAGCGGGCAGTCCTCCAGATCCACCACATCATGGCTGGCGCGGCGGTAGATGCCGATGTACGGCTCACGGTGGGAGCCGGCCACCGCCAGCTTGGCGGTGGTGCGGTAGTGCATCCGCTGCTGGGGGCTGAGCGGTTCCAGCACCTTGACCTTTTTCAGCACAGCATAGGCGTTCAACTCCGATTGCACCTGCTCATGCTTCCATTTGATCTGCTCAGCATAGCGCATCCCGATCAGCGGGCAGCCCAGGCACTCGCCGGCATCGCCGCAGATCGGCTGTTTGGTGCGCAGTGCCGACGCTACGGTCAGTTTGATCAGGTCGGCATGCACCGCTGTCCGCCCCAGATGGCTGATCCTCGCCAGGCAACGGTCCTGGGGCAGCGCCCCGGCCACTAGGATGGTGGCCCCCTCAAAATGGGCCACGCCCATCCCTTCCGGGTCGAGCCGTTCGATCAAGAGTTCCAGCGTGGTGCCACGTTTCGGCCCGGATACGACAGCATCCTTGAGAACCGGCTTGGCGGCGTTCCTTTTGGCAGGTTTGCGCGGCGCTGTCATGGCATGCTCCGCTGGCGGGCCGCCTCAAACAGCACGATGCCGCCGGCCACCGAGGCGTTCAACGATGACACGCCGCCGTACTGGGGAATGGCCACCAGACCGTCACACTGCTTACGCACCAACGGCCGCAACCCCTCCCCTTCGCTGCCGACAACCAGCACCAGATTGCCGCGCAGATCGGTCTGATACATATCTTTTTCTGCCTCGCCGTCCAGGCCGTAGACCCAGCAACCGGCCTGTTTCAGCTGTTCCAGGGCCTGCGCCAGATTGGTGACCTGGATGACGGCAATCGTCTCAACAGCACCGGCCGAGGACTTCTCCACCACTGGCGTGATGCCGCAGGCGCGATCTTTGGGGATGATCACCGCCTGGGCCCCGGCGCAGGCCGCTGAGCGAATCAGGGCGCCCAGGTTGTGCGGATCCTGGATGTTGTCCAGCATCAGCAGGAACAACGGTGTTGCATCCCCTGCCCGAGCAGCCAGGAAGTCATGCAGGTCGGCATAGGCAAACGGCGCCACCCGCAGCACCACCCCCTGGTGATGGGGATTGCCGGCCAACCGCTCCAGGTCTGCCCGCTCACGGCGCCGTACCGGCACCCCTTTTTCCTCGGCCAGTGCGGCCAGCTTGGCGATCCGCTGGTCGCTGCCGCTGGTCTGCACAAAAAGCTCGAAAGCCCTGCGGTTTCCACGCAGGGCCTCACGGACCGGATTGACACCGTACAGGATGTCGTCGCTCATGGGGTCCCCTTTACGATCTCGTCCACAATCAGGTCAGCAGCCTGCACGGGGTCAGCAGCCTTGGCGATCGGCCTGCCGATCACCAGGTAGTCGGCCCCGGCCTTGACCGCCTCGACCGGGGTCATGATCCGTTTCTGATCGTCCACCGCTGCAAAGGACGGCCGCACACCGGGAGTCACGATCAGGAAATCAGGGCCGCAGGCTGCACGGATCGCCTGTATTTCAAGCGGCGAGGCCACCACGCCGTCCATGCCGCTCTCTTTGGCCAGCCTGGCCAGGCGCACCACCATCTGCTCCACCGGCTGCTCGATGCCAACCGCTTTGAGCGTATCTTGCGTCGAGGAGGTCAAAATGGTGACCGCCAGCAGTCGGGGACGCTCCGCATCAGTAAACAGTTTACGCACCGCACTGGCGGCCTTTTCCATCATCTCCGGTCCACCCAGGGCGTGCAGGTTGGCCAGTTTGACCCCCAGCCGGCCGGCGGCCAGCATGGCTTGAGCCACGGTGTTGGGAATGTCGTGGTATTTCAGGTCGAGGAACACCTCGCCACCGTGGCGTTTGAGCGCAGCAACCGCCGCCGGACCGGCGGCGGTGAACAGCTCCTTGCCCACCTTGAACATCCCGACCTTACCTGCCAGGGTTTCCGCCCAGCGGTCGATGTCGCCAAGCTTGTCCACATCCAGGGCAAAGATAATCCTGTTTTTCGCTTCGTCGCGGGTCATGTGTCCGTTCCTCACCACCAGTTTCTTTTTGTTATGCATCCTTCATAACACTGGTTCCCACGCTGTTGCAAGCGACTTCAACTGAGTCCTTTTCGCATGTAACACGCGTCACGTTACAGATTACAGATGAACTATGATTAAGGGCTTTGCCGACAAGCAGACTGCTCAACTCTACACTGAGAGCATATCAAAACGATTGCCGCCCGATTTCGTCAAACGAGCCGCGCGACGTCTGGAACACGTTAATCTGGCAACATCACTTGACAATCTGAAGGTGCCGCCCAGCAATCGGCTACATGCCTTGAAGGATAATCGCGCCCACCCATCCTGACGAAATGCTACGGGAGGACTTTATGCTCGATTTTGTGCTGAATGTCGCCACCCTGGCCACCTCGCTGGGGGTGTCACGCCAGACCGCCAACGAGCTGGTGCAGTGCCGTCGGGCAATAACACCGGTGATGGCGCTGCGCTTGTCGCACCTGTTCGGCAATTCATCCCTATTTTGGTTGAATGCGCAAAACGCCTATGATCTCTGGCATGCTGAACGGAAATATCAGCGGGAGTTGGAAGCGGTGGCATTACTTAAGTCGGCGTAAAAATATGGCGGCCCCGGTTTTCTTGGACACGAAAATGAGGTAAATAACGTGTTCAAGGAGGTTGTCAATGGTAAAGGATGTAACTGTCTCCGGTGCAGCGGAAGGAGAGCGTAGCTCGACTGGAGCGGCACCGGAAGTCAAACGTTGGAGCGCCAACCGCAAAAAGGAAGTGGTCCTGCGGTTGATGCGCGGTGAATCGGTCGATGCCTTGTCCCGTGAGTTGGGCATCGAGATCTATCGCCTGGAGGAATGGCATCAGAAGGCTCTCCAGGGAATTGAATCGGCCCTCAAGGCTCGTGAAGGCGATCCGCTCCTTGCTGAACTCGATGCGGCTTTCAAGCGCATCGGCGAGATCACCATGGAAAACGAGCTACTCCGGGAGAAAGCGAGGCGCGCCCACCCTTTGGCGCCGAGGAGATCGAAGAAATGAGCGCTGCGATCTCCTCTACCACTGGTAAAGCTTACGGCGTCCAGCGCGTCTGTCGTGCCTGGGAAATGCCCCGCTCGTCGTTCTATGGTCGTGTCGCCCGGAAAGCAGTCCAGCCGGTACTGCTCAAGCGTGGCCCGAAGACATTGCTCACCGACGACGAGGTGCTTGCTCTCATTCGAGCAGACCTGGAGACATCCCTCTTCATCGGCGAGGGACATCGCAAGGTTTGGGGGCGCCTACGGTTCGTCAAAGGAATCAAAGTCGGCCGCAAACGGGTCCTGCGCCTCATGCGGGAGAACAATCTGCTGTCGCCCCACCGGGTTGTCCAGGGACAGCCCAAGAAGGAACACACTGGCAAGATCATCACCGCGGCCCCTAACGTCATGTGGGGCACTGACGGTACCAAGATCTTTACCCTTGAAGATGGCTGGTGCTGGCTCTTTACCGCTGTGGAACACTGGAATGCCGAATGTGTTGGCTGGCATGTTACCAAGCAGGGTGACCGGTTTGCTGCGCTGCAACCGCTTTCCATGGCAATCAAGGCACGCTTTGGCTCAGTTGGTGCTGATGCGGCCAGAGGACTGCTGCTACGCATGGATCACGGTACCCAGTATCTCTCAGAGCACTTCCAGAATCAGATCAAGTTCTGGGGGATAGCACCAAGCTTCGCATTCGTCGCAGAGCCACAGACAAACGGTGTGGCTGAGCGGTTCAATAAAACTCTCAAAGAGCAGGTCATCTATGGCCGCAACTACCGCACCATTGAAGAAGTACGCACAGCAGTAGCTGACTTTATGGAGCGTTACAATCG
>JAJXUW010000053.1 GCA_021782545.1 Deltaproteobacteria bacterium
TGTGGGGCCTACCAGCGTTGACGAGCCGACCCCGTTAAGGAAGGTCCTGGCCCCCAGGGTCACGGTGTGGGGTATCTCGTTGTAGTAGAGTAAGGTCTTGAATTCATCCGTTTTGCCGGCCTTGAGCAGGAAGTTGATATCGTTCGACCCCTCGCTCTTGTCGCTAACCCTCCTACTGTCAAAGCCCAGGATGCCCGAGCCATCGATCGAGAGGTAATAGTTGTTTATGTTGCGGTAGTCGATGCCGAATTCGCCCAGCATGCCGCTTTCCAAGGGTGAATACTCGGCCGCTTTTGCGCCGCCATGCACATTGGCGTACTGCGCCCCGATACCAGCCGTGGCGTCGAATTCGGCGCCATAGGCGGTCATGGCGGTACAGGCGGACATGAGAGCAAATGATGTCAGTATTGTTCGTTTCATCAGTATATCCCCCTCCTACCGGGCAAAGGCTCTGTTGTTGTTGGAGTTAGTGCCGTGGATCTGGCTGTGGCAGTTCAGGCAGGAGCGGCCATAGAAGCGGGCACTGGTACTGGCTGTGCCAAAGGCGTTGCTGGTGCTCCACAGGGTGCTGACGTGGCTGCTGCCTTCATGGCAGTTCTGGCAGAGGTTGGGGATTTTCTCTTTCAACAGCCGGTTCGCCTTGGTGCCGTGGGGGGAGTGACAGATCGCGCAGTCTTCTGCGACAGGTGGATGTTCAAATACAAACGGGCCGCGTTTGTCGGCATGGCATTTGTAGCAGAGCTCGTTGGTGCTTTCGGCCGTGATCATATGTTTTGACAGGGTGCCATGGGGGTTGTGGCAATCGGAGCACTTGACCTTGCCTTCGATGATCGGGTGGTGTGAAAACTTGTTGACCTGTGCCTTTACATCCTTGTGGCACTCAAAGCATTTTTCGGGTTGTTTGGCGTACGGTTTCGATGACTTGTGGATGGTGTGGCAGGAGACGCAGGCGACACCGTTTTGCTGGTGCTTGGAGTTGTCCCAGAACATCAGTTTCTGATTCTTGCCGTGGCAGTTCAGGCACTGGGCGTTGCGGGCTGCTACATCACCCTTGCCGGTGAAGCTGATAATGTTGTCTTTGGTAGGGTGGGCAAGGTGGGCATCGACGCCGCCGTGGCAAGAAGCGCAATCCTTTCCTGCTTTGCCATGCAGGGTGGTTGCGTGTTTAGCGACGATGTCGGCGTGACATGCCGCACACTTCTCGTTGGCCAAAGCGGTACCTGCAAGTGCAAGCAGGCAGGCACTGGCCAATAGCGACAGTTTTGCTGCAGTTCGTGTCATGGTTTCCTCCTTGTGGTGTGGTGACTACTGTTGTGGCTTGTTGACTGATTTTTTTGTGCTAATCGCTTGTTTAATTACAGTCACTCTCACATTAAAAAGGCAAGAATTAATTAACAGTATTTGACAAAATTAATATAAAAACAGTTTAATCATTGCCGTAGCTGGACAGCGGACCGGTTTTTCGGGTATATCCAAAAGCCGACCGCTGTTGTGGCATGGGGGACTGACTATGATCAGAAGTATGACCGGATATGGTAAGGGTGAGGCGGTTACGCCTGCCGGGCGTTGCATGGTTGAGCTGCGCGCTGTTAACCATCGCTATGGCGAGGTTGCGGTAAAGATGCCGCGCAGTTTTTATGCCTATGAGCATGAGGTGCGTAAACGCGCAGGGCAGCGCATCAAGCGGGGTAAGGTTGATTTGCTGGTGCAGTGGGAGGAGGCTACGGGAGCTGCCGGAGTGCCGCCGGTCAATCTGGCGGTGGCGAAGGGCTATCATGCCGCCTTTTTAGAGTTGGCCCATGAATTGAGGCTGTCACCTGAGATCCCGCTGTCGCTGATTGTGGCCCAGAAGAATGTTGTGCAGGAAACGGCGGGTGAGGAGCAGTCAGATCTGTTGCCGCAGCTCTTGCAGGCACTGGCTGCGGCCCTGGATGGTCTGGACGCCATGCGCCTTCGGGAAGGAGAGGCGCTGGTACGTGATCTCACGGCCCGCCGTCAAGGGGTGGCTCAGTTGGTGGAGCAGGTGGCCGCCCGTGCTCCGCAGGTAGTTGAAGAGTATCATGACAAGTTGCAGCAACGGCTGGTAAAATTGCTTGATGGAGCGGAAGTTGACCAACAGCGTCTGATGCAGGAGGTGGCGCTTTTGGCCGATCGTTGCGATGTAACCGAGGAGCTGGTGCGGCTGCAAAGCCATTTTCTGCAATTCGATGAGACGTTGGCCTTGGATGAGCCGGTGGGGCGCAAACTGGACTTTCTGATGCAGGAACTGAATCGTGAGGTGAACACCATCGGTTCCAAGGCGAATGACGCCGCCATCACCGCCTTGGTGGTGCAGATGAAAGCCGAGCTTGAGAAGATGCGGGAACAGGTGCAGAACATCGAATAGTGCTTGTAATCCAGTACCAACCACTTAATAAACCTACAAGGATTTCACTCTATGCAACCCGAAGGCCTGCTGATTGTTATTTCTGCCCCGTCTGGCGCCGGTAAGACCACGCTGTGCCGCGGGTTGACCCAGCGTTTCCCCGCCTTGCAGGAATCGATTAGTTATACGACCCGTAAACCGCGTGCCGGTGAGCAGGATGGCGTGGATTATCATTTTGTGAGTGAGTCCGTCTTTCGCCACATGGTTGCGGAACATGCCTTTATAGAATGGGCCGAGGTGCATGGCAATCTGTACGGCACCGCGCTTGCCACCATTGAGGCGGCCCGACAAAAAGGGGTGGATATTTTGCTGGATATCGACTGCCAAGGGGCGCGAAGTCTGAAACAGCGCGGTGTGGACGGGTTGTTTGTCTTTGTGGTCCCCCCCAGCATGGCAGAGCTGCGCCACCGTCTTGAATCCCGTTCGTCGGATACGTCTGAGGTGATCGAGCGGCGTATCGTACGGGCCACCGAAGAGATTCGCGAATCGCGCTGGTATGATTACATTGTCATCAACGACCGTCTGGACGAGGCTCAGGACCTGCTGGCCGCCATCGTTACCGCCGCCCGCGCAACCACGGGGAGGATGCTGGCCAGAGTCGGGAAAATGTTTGATATTTGAGCCGTTATGAGTATAATTCAAGACTTCATTTTGCGCATACAAGGAAGGAGTACCATGCTATGGCACGGGTAACCGTAGAAGATTGTCTTGAAAGGGTAGATAATCGTTTTATGTTGGTAATGATGGCCTCCAAGCGGGTCAAACAGCTGTATAAAGGGGCTAAACCGATGGTTGCCACCAAAAATAATCGTCTTGTTGTTACCGCGCTGCGCGAGATCGCCGCTGGCAAGCTGTCCGGTGAGTTGAGCTCAAAACGGGCAGCCTAATATTTCCGGGAGGGGGCCGCTACGGCGTGTGGCGGCCCCTTTTTATTTTGCGGTAATCCGTCCTCCCCACAACTCTGCACCTTTTCTGGCATGATTCGACTAAATGACATCCTCGATACGGTGGTTAGCTATAACCCCGCCGCCGATCTGAACCTGATCCGCAAGGCCTATGTCTACTGCGCGAAGGTGCATCAGGGGCAAACCCGCCTCTCCGGGGAGCCGTACATTATCCATCCCCTTGAGGTTGCAGGCATCCTTGCCCAGCTTAAATTGGATGTCCCCAGCATTGTGACCGGTTTTCTCCATGACACCATTGAAGACACCCTGACAACTCAGGCTGAATTGACCGAGATGTTCGGCAGCGAGGTCTCCGATCTGGTGGACGGGGTCACCAAGATCAGCAAGATTCACTTCAAGACCAAGGAAGAGAATCAGGCCGAAAACTTCCGCAAGATGCTGCTGGCTATGGCCAAGGATATCCGCGTTATTCTGGTGAAGCTGGCCGACCGCCTGCACAACATGCGAACCCTGCAGTTTCAGCCGGAACCCAAGCAGCGTTCCATCAGCCGCGAGACCATGGATATCTATGCGCCGATCGCCAACCGGCTCGGTATCTCTTGGGTCAAGGTCGAGCTGGAGGACCTCTCCTTCCGCTATCTGAACCCCCAGATGTACGCTGATCTGGCCGCGCGTATCCAGTTGAAGAAGCAGGAGCGTGAGCAGTATGTCCGGGAGACCCGCGCAATTATCGAGGACAAGCTGAAGGAACACGGCATTGCGGGAGAGGTGTCGGGGCGCAGCAAACACCTTTACTCCATCTGGCGCAAGATGGAGAAACGTAATGTGGATCTGGACGAGATCTACGATCTAACCGCTTTTCGGGTGTTGGTTGAGTCCGTTAAGGACTGCTACGGGGTACTGGGGGTGATTCATTCATCCTGGAAGCCGATCCCCGGGCGGTTCAAAGACTACATTGCCATGCCCAAGGGCAATATGTACCAGTCGCTGCATACTACCGTCATCGGTCCGTATGGTGACCGTATCGAGGTGCAGATACGTACCTATGAAATGCATCAGGTGGCGGACGCAGGCATTGCGGCTCATTGGAAATACAAGGAGGGGAAGGGCTACGACGAGAAAGAGGTCAAGCGTTTTGCCTGGCTGCGGCAACTGTTGGAGTGGCAGCAGGAACTCCAGGACTCTCGTGAGTTCATGGATTCGGTCAAGGTGGAACTGTTCCCGGAGGAGGTGTATGTCTTTACGCCCAAAGGGGATGTGAAGGGCTTCCCCAAAGGTTCCACCCCCATTGACTTTGCCTATGCCGTGCACACCGATGTGGGTCATCGTTGTGTTGGTGCCAAGGTAAACGGCAAGCTGGTGCCGCTCAAACATCAGCTGCAAAACGGCGATATCGTCGAGGTCATCACCTCACCCCATCATAGTCCCAGCAAGGACTGGCTCAAGATTGTCAACTCATCCCGCGCCCGCAATAAGATTCGGGCCTGGATCAAGACGGAGGAACGCAAGCGCAGCATCGTGCTGGGACGCGAGATCTGCGAGAAGGAGTTTCGCCGCTACTCGTTGAACTTCCAGAAGGTGCAGCGGTCTGGTGAACTCAAAAAAGTGGCTCTGGAGCTGGGATATAGTAGTGAAGAGGACCTGCAGGCCGCCGTGGGATACGGTAAGGTATCCCCAGGGCAACTGATCGGCAGGCTGATCCCCGAAGAAAAGCTCAAGGCCTATCAGGAACATAAAGAATCACGGATTGCCGGGGTCATCAACCGTCTGAAAGGCAAGTCTGCCAGTGCCGTCGAGGTCGGGGGGATGGAGGACATCATGATCCGTTACTCCAAATGCTGCAACCCGGTGCCGGGCGACGACATCGTCGGGTTCATCACGCGGGGGCAGGGAGTGGCAATTCATACGGCTGATTGCCCTTTTGTGCGCGATAGCGACCCGGAGCGGCGGATCGAGGTTACCTGGGCCAAGGGCAAGAGTGCGATCCTGCCGGTGCGTTTGCGGGTGCTGTGCCATGATGAAAAGGGCATTCTGGCCACTATGACCATGGCGATTACCAATGCCGAGGCCAACATCGCCGGCGCGCAGATAAAAAGTACCGTTGACCAGCGTGGCGAGAACATTTTCGAGATCAACGTATCCGATCTCGAACACCTGCAACGGGTGATGAATTCGTTGATGCGGGTGAAGGGGGTCATCAAGGTGGAACGCCTCAAAAGCTAGGAGCGGTCTGTAACCAACCGGAGGTATATTGTATGAAAATTATTGCTACCGACAAGGCCCCGGCCGCATTAGGGCCGTATTCCCAGGCCGTCCAGGCGGGAGAGCTGGTGTTTTGTTCCGGTCAGATTCCGTTGGACCCGGTCACCGGGGAGTTGGTGAGCGGGGATATCCGCAGGGAAACCAGGCAGGTGATGGAAAATCTGCGGGGGGTTTTGGAAGCCTGCGGCGGTCGGTTGGGGCAGGTCGTACGAACGACAATCTACCTGGTGGATATGGCCGATTTTCAGGCGGTGAACGAGGTGTATGGTGGCTATTTCCCGGCCGAAAAACCGGCGCGCTCAACGGTAGCGGTGGCAGCGCTGCCTAAAGGGGTGAGGGTTGAGATTGATGCGGTGGCGGTACTTGCTGCAACCTGAAACAGCCGGGTGCAAACAGGTGCACACCGGCTGTTGTTCAATAACGGGCTGGCAGAATAGACTAGATGGCTTTGGTGACGCAACCGGAACGGATGCAGCGGGTACAGACCTTGATGGTCGATACGCTGCCATTTGCGGCCTTTGCCTTTACCTTTTGCAGGTTGGGGTACCAAGTGGTACGGGTCTTGTTGTTGGCATGACTGACGTTGTTTCCGCTGCTGGGGCCTTTGCCGCAAATCTCGCACTTTTTCGACATTTGTTTGGTGTCCTCCTGTAAAAACTGAACGTTAGCTTTTAGCAGAAGGTGGTTTTGAATGCAAGACAAAAATGGCGAGTTATGAAGATTCTTAAGGCACTATTCTCGTTAGTGGTCATAGCGCTGCTGGTTATTACGGCACTGTTTGTGGATTTTGCCTACAAGACCTTTTCGGCCCGCCCCAGCTCCATGCAGGTAGATGCCATTGTGGTGCTGGCTGGTGGTAAGGGGCGGGTTGAGGAGGGGGTGCGGCTGTTTCGGGAGCGCCATGCCCGCTGGTTGTTTTTGGTCGGCGTCGACCCCTCGGTGCGTAAGGCCGAGCTGTATCACCAACGGCCGGGTGATCCCCCGTCATCTATGGTAGTACTTGAGAAAGTGTCACGTAACACCCTTGAAAATGCTATGTATGGGCGTGATTTATTGCAAGAAAAGGGGGTCCGTTCCATTTTGCTGATCACTTCCCGCTATCATCTGAAGCGTGCAACCATCCTGTTTCGCAACGCCCTCCCGGCAGAGGTCGCTATTTATCCCCATCCGGTGGATAGCAGCAATATAAGGCGGAACTGGTGGTATCATGTCGGTACCTTCCGGTTGTTGTTCTCCGAGTTTTATAAATACTGCCTGTTCCGGTTCTTTTTTCTGTTTGCGCCCGGCGAGCTGCGCCACCTGATACCGTAGCCCCCTTTTCATTTTGGGCTGAAGCTGCTACATAAAAGAGCAGGGTGCAAATTCATTCAAGTGCCGACTGTTTTGTATGCATAGAAAGGTCCTGTGATGCGTTATATCAGTACGCGCGGCGGTATTGCGCCGATCCGCTTCAAAGATGCCGTTATGATGGGGCTGGCTGATGACGGAGGCCTGCTGCTGCCTGAGTCCATCCCCACTTTTAGTGATACCGATCTGGAATCTTGGCGCGGCTTATCCTACTCCCAACTGGCCTTCGAGATCATCTCGCGCTACGTGGATGACATTCCGGCCGCCGACCTGCGTCGCTTGATCGACCGTTCCTACGCCACGTTCAGCCACCCGGAGGTGACTCCGGTGGTCCGACAGGACGGGGTGCATATCCTGGAACTGTTCCACGGCGCAACCCTGGCCTTCAAGGATGTGGCCCTGCAGTTTTTGGGCAACCTGTTCGAGTATATCCTGGCCGAGCGCAACGAGCGGTTGACCATTGTGGCGGCTACCTCGGGCGATACCGGCAGTGCGGCAATCCACGGGGTGCGGGGTAAACAGGGAATCTCTATCTTTGTCATGCATCCCGAGGGGAAAACCTCGCCGGTGCAGGCCATGCAGATGACAACGGTGCTGGATGAAAATGTCCACAATATTGCCATCGAGGGCACCTTTGATGACTGTCAGGGAATTGTCAAGGCGTTGATGAATGACCTGCCGTTCAAGCAGCGCCATCGTCTCGGCGCGGTCAACTCAATTAATTGGGCCCGTGTGCTGGCCCAGGTGGTCTATTATGTCTACGCCTGGCTCAAGGTCGCCGGGCCTGCTCAAAAGGTGCTGTTTTCGGTGCCGACCGGCAACTTCGGTGATATCTTTGCTGGCTATGTTGCCTGGCAGATGGGGTTGCCGGTGCAGCAGCTCTTGCTTGCCACCAATGAGAACAACATCCTCACCCGTTTTATCAATAAGGGCGACTACTCGATCGGCCAAGTGGTGCAAACCGTGTCGCCGTCGATGGATATTCAGGTGGCCTCCAACTTCGAGCGTTACCTGTATTATCTCTTTAATGGCGATACCGTACGGGTGGGGGCTGTTTTTGAGCAGCTGAAAAAAGAGGGGCGTATCCATTTTGCTGATGATGAGCTGGCCCGTGTGCGGCGTGACTTTTGTTCTGCCTCGGTCAATAGAGTGCAAACACTGGCCACAATCGGCAACTTTTATAAGGAAACCGGCTATCTGCTCGATCCGCACACCGCTGTTGGCGTAAAGGCGGCCCGTGATCTGGCGGCGGGCAGTACACCAGTGGTCTGTCTGGCCACGGCCCATCCGGCAAAATTTGGCGAGGCGGTACAGGAGGCCACGGGGCAGGCTGTTCCGCTTCCGCCCGTCATCCAGCGGCTATCCGGGCTACCGACCCGTTGTGCACTGCTGCCGGCCGACCAGCAGCAGGTAAGGGCCTTCATCGAACAACGTATGGCGTAGATTTTTTGGTTCCTGTCGAATTCGTTGGCCCGCGGGTATCAGTCTTTTCTTGCGGTACTACCAGCACCGCAGCGGCCGCGTTGATGTGCTGCTGTGGCGAGCATTTTATGGTGAGGTGGGGGCGCCTTCACCGCTGCTGCCGTCTTTGGGCTTTCTATGCCGGGGGCGGCGCTTTTTTTTGATCTCGCTGCCTGCGGGGGGCGTCTCATTTCGTGGTGTTGGTTTGCTGTGGCGCCGCTGGTTACGTTCGCTGCGGGCTGCGGTTGTCTGGGGCGGTTTGGATTTAGGGCGTTGATAGTTGTGGACAAATAGCGCATCCTCGGCCCATTCCACCGGTATCTTGCTGCGGATATACTCCTGAATGCTTTCGATATAAAAGGCGCCATCCTCATCGGCAAGCGAGATCGCCTTGCCCTCTGCACCAGCACGGGCAGTACGTCCGATCCGATGCACGTAGTCCTCGGCATCCTGGGGCAGATCGTAATTGACCACATGGGATATCCCTTCGATATGCAGGCCACGCGAGGCGACATCGGTGGCAATCAGGATGGGCAGATCTCCCCGCTTGAACTGTTCCAGGATGTTCAGTCGTTTGCGCTGCTCCACATCTCCCGAGATTACCCGACTGGGGAACTCATTGATGTCCAGCCGGTCTTGCAGCCGTTCGGCCTCCCGCTTGGTGTTGACGAATATCATGGTGCGGTTCATCCCTCCACGCCGTAACAGGCCCAGCAGCAGGGGAAATTTTTCTTTGTTGGCCACGTGGTAGAGGACCTGTTGCACCCGTTCGGCAGTCATCTTTTCCGGGGTGACGGATACCTTCTGGGGGATGTTCATGAACTCGTAGGAGAGCTCCATCACCCGCTGGTTGAGCGTGGCGGAGAACATCAGGTTCTGACGGGCGTCGAATGGCGGCAGACGGCGCAGGATGAAGCGCAGATCGGGAATGAAACCCATATCGAACATCCGGTCGGCTTCATCGATCACCAGCATCTCGATATGCTTGAGCGTGTAGACCTTTTGCTTGAGGTAGTCGATCAAACGCCCCGGGGTGCCGATTACCACGTCGGCCCCTTCTTTCAGGGCGTTTTTTTGTTTCATGTAGTCAACACCACCGTAGATTGCCTGAAATGAAAGGTTACAGTGGGCCCCCAGCACCTGGGCATCTTTTTCGATCTGCACTACCAGCTCCCTAGTGGGGGCCAGGATCAGTGCGCGGGGACGCTTGGCGTTTTCGTGTGGTTGCCGTATCAGTTTGGTTAACAGCGTGATCAGGAAGGCAGCGGTTTTACCGGTGCCGGTCTGTGCCTGGCCGGCCACATCCTTGCCGGACAGCGATAGCGGCAGCGTCTGGGCCTGGATGGGGGTGCAGTGATTAAAACCGGCGTCAAGAATCCCCTGCATTACCTGCTGTGGTATATCGAGGTCATGAAACTGCATTAATGGTGGAGTACTCCTTGTCTTGATTTTGTTTTATTTTTTAATCTATACACCCTTGCCAGCCTTCAGGCAATGGCAAAGCTGGGTTCTCTGGTTGTGAAGGTCCAGAAATGCTTTGACAAAATTGGCCTGTCGCACGTAGGATTAGCAAAATTTACACGAGGGCTTGACAGGCATGCAGGCAGCGTTGGAGCTGATCGGTAACGATCTCAGATTGGTGGAGGAACAGTTCAGGAAGGACTTGGCTTCGGATGTTCCGTTGATCCGCAAGGTGGGAGAGTATGTCCTTTCCAGCGGGGGTAAGCGTATTCGTCCCATCATGCTGCTGCTTGCCGCCAGGCTCTGCAACTATACCGGTCCTCAGGCCATTTCCCTGGCAAGTGTAGTCGAATTCATTCATACCGCCACGCTGCTGCATGATGATGTGGTGGACAGCGCCACCCTGCGACGCGGCCAGGCTTCGGCCAATACGTTGTGGGGCAACGAGGCCTCGGTGCTGATCGGTGATTTTCTCTTCTCCAAGTCTTTCTCTCTGATGGTCGCGGCTGGCAGCCTGGATGTCCTGCGGGTCCTCTCGCAGGCCACCACGGTAATTGCCGAGGGTGAGGTGCAGCAGCTGCTCTACACCGGAGATCTGAATCTGACGGAAGAAAACTATATCGGCGTAGTCAGGGCAAAAACGGCGGTGTTGCTTTCGGCAGCCTGCCAATGCGGCGCGATCCTGGGGGATGTCCCCCCCGCCCAGGAACAGGCCCTGGCCGAGTTTGGCATGGAGTTGGGCATTGCCTTCCAACTGATGGATGACCTGTTGGATTACACCGCTTCCGAGGCCGAGTTTGGCAAAAGCATCGGTCATGATCTGGATGAGGGCAAGCTGACGCTGCCGTTGATCCATGCGCTGCGCCAGTGCAGTCCGCAGGAGCATGATCAGATTGCGTCAGTGGTGCACAAAGAAGACGGACTCACACCCGATGAGTTTGTGCGCGTCGCCGAGTTGACGCGACGTCATGGAGGCATTGACTATACCATTGCACGGGCCCGTAGCTGTGTCGAGGCCTGCCACCGCCACCTGGCCGTATTCCCGGATGGTGCGTGCAAACAGGCGTTGCTTGAGCTTGCCGAGTATGTGGTTACCCGCAACCGCTGATCCTTATAGCCCATCCATAGCTACACACCCCAATGAAAAGACACGTGGAGGAAATGGAATGAAAAAGCTAGTGCTGGCACTTTGTTGTGCCTTGGCATTTGTCGCTGGTTGTTCAAAAGAGGGTTCCAAGGTGGCGATTCCCGTCAAACCGGTAGAGACTTACCAGGCACCGCCGATTAACGTGACCTCGCTGGATGGCACGCCACTGAGCCTGACGGCTCTGAAGGGGAAGGTGGTGTTACTCAACTTCTGGGCTACCTGGTGTCCTCCTTGCCGGGAGGAGATCCCGTCCCTGATGAAGCTGAACAAGGCCATGGAGGGTAAGCCGTTTCAGATGGTCTGCGTGTCAGTGGATGAAGGTGGTCAAAAGGCCGTGACCGAGTTTTTCAAAAACACCGGTTTCCTGCTGCCGGCCTACCCCGACCCAACTGGTCAGGCGGCCAACATCTATGGTATCACTGGTGTCCCTGAAACATTTGTGATCGACAAGACCGGCATTATTGTCAAAAAGGTGGTTGGCGGCATGGACTGGAACAGCGCAGAGGTTACGACCTTTCTGGAAAACTTGATGAAGTAAAAAGTGAGGGGATGTTATGGAAGCGCCTAATATTTCATACTTCAGTGCCTTTGTGGCAGGTTTGCTCTCGTTTCTGTCACCCTGTGTGTTGCCGTTGATCCCGTCCTACATTACCTACATTACCGGTTTGTCCTTTGGTGATCTGGAGGCCGCGCATCCCACTCATTTGGTGCGGCGAAAGACACTACTACATTCCCTTGCCTTCATTTGCGGTTTTACCGTTGTTTTTGTTATGTTGGGGGCTTCTGCCACCCTGTTGGGTTCCTTCCTGCAGGAACATATGGATCTTATCCGCAGGGCAGGAGGCGTGCTTGTGGTCCTGTTCGGCATACATGTGACCGGTCTGGTGCCGATTACCTGGCTGTTGGGCGAGAAACGGGTCACCTTGAAAAACAAACCGGCCGGTTTTATCGGCAGTTTTGTGGTTGGTCTGGCCTTTGCTGCCGGTTGGACTCCCTGTATCGGACCGATCTTGGCCTCGATTCTGATGATCGCCGCAACTCAGGGAGAGGTGGGGCATGGCATTGTTTTGCTGCTGCTCTACTCAGTCGGCCTGGGAGTGCCGTTTTTGCTGTCGTCACTGGCGTTGCACCGTTTTATCGTCTTCTTCAACCGTTTCAAGCGCCATATCCGGTTGTTTGAGATCGTTACCGGGCTGTTCCTGATTGTGGTGGGCGTGCTGATCTTTACCAACGGGCTTTCGATCCTGTCGGGGTATGCAAATATGTTTTTTGCAAAGGGCTGAGATGGTAAAACCGCATCGTGCACAACACTCGATCCAGTTGACCGTTTCACAACTGGTGGTCACCGAGGCCTTTTATGCCGGTATTCTGGAATTGCCGGTGCAGCGCTCCTTTTCAGCCTTTGGCGCACCGGAGCACCTGGTGGTGGATATGGACGGCATCGCCTTGATTTTCGTGGAAGAGAGTGATGTTGTGCGGACCCACCCGGTCTTGGAGCATCGTTTCAGCATGTTCCCTAAGGGGATCGGTGTGACGCTTCACTTTGAAGTGCAGGATATTGAGGGGATACGGGATGCTATTGTGGAGGAGGATCTGGAGGTCCTCTATCCCCTTGATGAAAAACCGTATGGGGTCAAAGAGATGTGGTGTTTCGATCCTGACGGGTATTTGGTGGTCTTGGAGGAACCGGTTGCGCGGCGCACCAACAAGGCCGGCCGCTCGTAAGCGACCGGCCTTTATCTGTTTGTTGCTACAGACGGTTATTTATTTAGATCTTTTTTTTTGCTCCCGCGACGCGGGAGAACAGGCATCGGACATTCAGGTGGAGATTCCCAGCTTGGGTAGCAGAAATTTGTTCACCACAAACCAAACCACCAGAAAGACTATGATCATGACGAGTTCTTTCATCCAAAAATCTCCTTTCGGGTGGGTATAGCATACAATCCATTGCCGCTGTTAGCGTTTTTTGCATCTATCAGACCCTGTTGCCATAGTATGGCAGTACAGCTATAAGCCGAATGGCCCAGCGAAAAACTGGTAGACTTGGGATAGCCAGTCTACCGAGGAGTTGTTGTCATCATGCACTTCCCATCCATTGATCCGGTGATCTTCAAGCTCGGCCCGCTCCAGTTCCGTTGGTACGGCCTGATGTACGTGATCGGTTTCATTATCAGCTACTTTGTGATCCGTGGCGAGGTCCGGCGCAGAAAGCTGGATTTGAGCACGGAAGCTATTGCCGACATGATTTTCTATCTGGCGTTGGGAGTAGTGCTGGGCGGACGGCTTGGGTATGTTCTGTTTTATGACCTGCCGGTCTATCTTGCCAAGCCGTACAAGATATTCTTCATCTGGGAAGGCGGGATGTCGTTCCACGGCGGGATGCTGGGGGTGGCCGTAGCTGCCATCTGGTTTGCCCGTAGCCGTAAGCTGCCTTTTCTTCAGCTGGTTGATCTGGCAGCCTTGGCTGCGCCGGTTGGCCTGGGCCTGGGGCGCATCGGTAATTTCATTAACGGTGAATTGTTTGGCCGCCCAACCGATCTGCCGTGGGGGATGATCTTTCCGGGGGGGGGCAACGTACCCAGGCACCCATCGCAGCTGTATGAATCGTTCCTTGAGGGGTTTGTGCTGTTTTTTGTGGTGCGCATAATAGCCCGCAGGATACCGGTTACCGGCTCGGCCATGGCTGCGTTTCTGGCCGGCTATGGGCTGTTTCGGTCCTTTGTCGAACTGTTCCGCGAGCCGGACAGTCAGTTGGGATTCTTTTTCACCTATTTTTCCATGGGTCAGCTGCTGAGCCTGCCCCTGTTTGTGATCGGTACGGCACTGTTAATCTGGTTGGCACGCAAGCGTGCCAAAGAACCGCCACCATCACCAAAGCCATAACGGAGTGCCAATGCCTGCATCAGGATTTTGAAGAGTGGCTGGACAGCTCTTATACGGCGAATTTGATGGCAGGCACAGAAAACGGGTATTGGTCAAAATTACTGGTAGGAGCGGGCAGGGGTCGCGCTATGGCCCGGCAGTGGGATGCTGTCGGGCCATAGCTGTTAAGTGGCGGCACATAATGTCGGGTGGCGGATCGCCCCTTGATGGATATTCAGGGCCGATGTCAGCTCCGGTGAGTGTTGGAGCGCCTGCTCGACGCCCCATTTTGCCAGTGTGCGGATGTAGGGCAGAGTAGCGCTGGTGAGGGCAAGGGTGGCGGTGTGTGGGTAGGCGCCGGGCATGTTGGCCACGCAGTAATGGATGACTCCCTGCTCCGTAAAAACCGGCGCCTCATGTGTGGTGGGGCGGCTGGCGATGCAACAGCCGCCCTGATCGATGGAGACATCCACAAGCACGGCGCCATGCTTCATGTGGCCCAGCATAGCCCGGTCAATCACCACCGGGGTCCTTGCTCCGGTGCGGTAAAGGGCACCTACCACGAGGTCTGCGTCGACCAGCTCCTGCGCAAGACACGTGGGATTCATAATGAGAGTGCGCACCGCACCGTGGAACTCTTGATCAATCTGCCGTAACCGGTCGCTGCCGCGATTGAGCACGACCGTATCCATACCGATTCCCAACGCGACTCTGACAGCGTTACTGCCTACCACGCCGGCCCCCACTATCACCGCTCGTGCCGGGCGGACTCCTGCCACGCCGCCGGGAAGCACCCCTGTCCCACCATGAGGCCGCTGCAGATACCATGCGCCAACCAGTGGCGCCATACGCCCCGCAATTTCGCTCATCGGCGTCAAGAGTGGCGTGGTGCCGTTCAGCTCCAATGTTTCATAGCCGAAGGCGGTTACCCCCCGTTGCACCAGTAGTCCGGTTAGTTCACGGTTAGGGGCCAGGTGCAGGTAGGTGAAGAGGATCTGGCCCTGCCGTAACAGGTCGTATTCGCTTTGCAGTGGTTCTTTGACTTTTAGGAGCAATTCAGCTTGGCCGAAAAGCTGCTCACGCAGGGCGATTGCGGCCCCGGCCCGTTGATAGGCCGCATCGTCAAAACCGCTACCTGCGCCGGCTTCGGGCTCGATTAGCACCTGGTGGCCGTCCTGCACTAACTGGTTGGTGCCTTCCGGGGTGAGGGCAACG
>JAJXUW010000054.1 GCA_021782545.1 Deltaproteobacteria bacterium
TATGAAGGGAGCGGCACTGACCAGCTACCTATCCTTGCCGGGACGATACATGGTGCTGATGCCCGGCGACAGTGCCGCCGGCATCTCGCGTAAGATTGAAGACAACGCCACGCGCAAGGAGCTGAAGTCGCTGGTGGCCGAGCTGCAGGTGCCGGAAGGGTACGGTTATATCGTCCGTACCGAGGCGGTTGGCAGAACCACTGAGGAGCTGAAGAAAGACCTTGAATATCTGGTCGGCGTCTACGGCCGGATTCAGCAGCAGGCAGCGAAAACTAAAGGGGCTGCGGAAATCTACCATGATGCCGGTGTAATTCTGCGTACACTGCGCGATTACTTCTCTGACGATATAGATGAGGTGCTGGTGGATGACACGGCTGCCTACCAGCAGGCGGTCGATTTCTTTAAGGAGCTGTTGCCGGGCTGTGAGAAGCTGGTCAAGCTGCATCGTGAGAAGCGGCCGATTTTTTCCAAGTACCAGCTGGAGGAGCAGATCGATCAGCTCTATGAAAAGCGGGTGCCGCTGCCGTCGGGAGGATCGCTCATCATCGAGCCCACCGAGGCGCTGGTGTCAATCGACGTCAACTCCGGCAAGTCCAGCGGTGAGCGTGGGGTGGAAGACACCGCCTTCAAGACCAACCAGGAGGCTGCCGCCGAGGTGGCTCGCCAGTTGCGGCTGCGCGACCTGGGCGGTCTGGTGGTGATTGATTTTATCGATATGCGGGACAACAAGCATAACAAAGAGGTGGAGCGCACCCTGAAGGAAGCGCTCAAGATGGATAAGGCCCGGGTCAACCTGGGGCATATCTCGCAGTTCGGCATGTTGGAGATGTCCCGGCAACGGATTGCCAAGAATATCAACGACGCCATTCATCTGGAGTGCCCCCACTGTGAGGGACGCGGCCGGGTCAAATCAGTGGAAGCCATGGCGCTCTCCTTCCTGCGTAAGGTGCATGCCGCCGCTGCCAAGGGGCAGGTGGCCGAGGTGCGTGGCGGTCTGCCGCTGGAGGTCGCCTATTTTCTGCTGAACCGCAAAAAACGCGAACTAGCACAGATTGAGAATGACTACGAGATTGTGGTGACGGTGAAGGGCAAACCGTCCTTCCTGCTGAACCAGCTTGAGCTGGAAGTGATAAAACGGGAGAAAGGTGAGCTGGACGAGTCGCATCTCCAATCTCATGACGAGGCTGCCGGCGTTGACGTGCCGGGTGAGGCGGCGGCTGCTGCCGTAGGTGGCGGTGACGGTACAGGAAAGAAAAAACGTCGCCGCAAGAAGAAGAAGAAAGGGACTGGCCCTGAACAGCCGGTTTCAAACGCTGCGCAGGAGGTTGTTCAGGAGGGTATACCTGCGGTTGAGCCGGCAGAACCTGTTGGACAGGACCAGACCGAGGCGGCCTTAGAGGCCGAACCGGCTAAAAAGCGCCGTCGGCCACGTTCTCGTAAAAAGGGGGCTGCGACTACAAGTGATGGCGCAGCAGCAGCGAGCACTATGGAGACACAACCACCTGAACCGGTCAGTTCGGTGGCACTGCCGGTCGAGACCCAGGGTGCCCCTCACGTGACCGCCCCGGCCAAGAAGAAGAGTAGCCGAAGCCGTAAACCGAAGGCTGATGAGGCACCGGCACCAGTTGAACCGGTAGTTGAGCCGGTTGCCGTCGAGACATCCGTCGTAAAGCCGCGCAAGGCACGCGGCACAACAGCCAAGAAAAAGGTTGCTGCCGAAGCTGTTCCGGAGCCGCCGGAGGCCGTTACCGACGCCCAGCCGAAGAAGTCCTCAACCAAGGCAAAACGGGCCCCGGCTAAACGTTCCGCCAGGATGGCCAAGCCTGCGGAGACAGTGGAAGAATAGCTTGACGCCGCAGGTGCTCTGAGCTACTTTCTACCTTTACTTTGCTGTCTTGAAAGGCATGAAAAACCGATGGAAGAATTGAGTGAACTGCTCCTGCAGCGGCGTCGCAAGGTAAACGCCCTCTGGGCGGCCGGTATAAACCCCTACCCCAACGACTTCAAGCCCGCCCATATCGCTGCCGATGTGGTGGCCCAGTACGGCTCGGTTGAACAGATCGACGCCCCAGATGTCGAGTTTGTGTTGGCCGGCCGGATCATCGCCCGCCGTTCGTTCGGTAAGGCGGCCTTTATCCAGATTCAGGACCGCAGTGGGCGGATTCAGGTCTATGTACGCAAGGACGATCTCAGCGAAGAGGCGTTCGCCCAGTTTGAGTCTTTTGATATCGGCGACATCATCGGTGTTACCGGCTTCCCGTTCCGCACCCAGAAAGGCGAACTCTCGATTCATGCCCGTTCGCTCCGTCTGCTGGTCAAGTCGCTGCTGCCACTGCCGGAGAAGTTCCATGGCCTGACGGATGTGGAAACCCGGTATCGCCAGCGTTATGTCGATCTGATCGTCAACCCCGAGGTGCGGGAGATATTCGTCAAGCGTTCCCGGATTGTCAACCTGATCCGTCAGTTCATGGCCTCGCGGGAGTTTCTCGAGGTTGAAACGCCGATGATGCAGCCGATCCCCGGCGGCGCCACGGCACGTCCCTTCATGACGCATCACAATGCCCTGGATATGGATCTCTATCTGCGGATCGCCCCTGAGCTCTATCTGAAGCGTCTGGTGGTGGGGGGCTTTGAACGGGTTTTCGAGATCAACCGCAATTTCCGCAACGAAGGTATCTCGGTACGACACAACCCTGAATTCACCATGATGGAGTTCTACCAGGCCTACGCCACCTTTGAAGACCTGATGGACTTCACCGAAGAACTGTTCTGCCATGTGGCGCAGGAAGTACTCGAAACGCTGGATTTCAGCTATCAGGGCATGCCGATCAGCTTCCAGCGTCCCTGGCGGCGCCTGACCGTCAAGGAGGCGATCCTCGAGTATGGCGATATTGATGCCAAGCAGCTTGAGGATCGTGATCTTGCGCTGGCCTATGCCCGCAGTCTTGGGTTGGACCTGCCGGATGAGATCGGGTACGGCAAGCTACTGATGGAGATCTTTGAGGAGGTGGCGGAACACAAGCTGATCCAGCCGACCTTTGTCACCTCCTACCCCACCGAGGTCTCGCCACTTTCTCGCAAGAACGACCTGAATCCGGAGATCGTAGACCGCTTTGAGCTGATGGTTGGCGGCCGCGAGATTGCCAATGCCTTTTCCGAGCTCAATGATCCTGTAGACCAGAAAGACCGTTTTCTGGCCCAGGTGGAGGAGAAGGATAAGGGGGATGAAGAGGCCCACTATATGGACGAGGACTATGTCCGTGCCCTGGAGTACGGCCTGCCACCCACGGCTGGCGAGGGGATCGGCATTGATCGCCTGGTGATGCTGTTGACCGATTCCGCCTCGATTCGCGACGTGATCCTGTTCCCGCAACTACGTAAAGAGGCAAAGTAACACCTTGGGACTACCGTTTGAATTTCTGATCGGCCTGCGGTATCTCAAGGCCAAGCGCAAGTCAACCTTTATCTCGATCATCACCTTTATCTCCACCGCCGGGGTGACGTTGGGTGTTATGGCGTTGATTGTGGTGCTGGCGGTGATGACCGGTTTTGAGCGTGACCTGCAGAGCAAGATCCTCGGCACAAACGCCCATCTGGTGGTGATCGGCAACGGTGGTGCGCTGAACAACTATCGCCCGTTGATGGACCGGCTCAGGCAGCTGCCAGGGGTGCGGGCCGCCACGCCGTTCATCTACAACCAGGTTATGCTGTCCACCGGTCGTACTGTCTCCGGGGTGGTGTTGCGCGGCATCGATCCGACTACCGACCGGTTGGTGACACAGTTATCCCGTTCCATTGTCCAGGGTGATATGGGGATGCTTGAACCGCAGACAGGCGTCTCCCCCGAGCCGGGCATTCTGATCGGCCGGGAGTTGGCGCGGCATCTGAACCTTGGCGTAGGCGACCGGGTGAATGTGGTCTCGCCCACCGGTACGATCACGCCGCTCGGGATGATGCCCAAGCTGAAACCGTTTCGGGTGGTGGGGATTTTCAACACCGGTATGTACGAGTACGATTCGACCCTGGCCTATGTCAGCCTCGACCAGGCTCAGAAGTTCTTTGATCTGGGCGATACCGTCACCGGTATTCAGCTGCGGGTGGCCGATGTGTATGCCACGACCGACCTGGCACGCCAGATCAACCGTGAGTTTGGCCCTGAGGTGTATGCTCGGGACTGGATGCAGATGAACAAGAATATCCTGTTTGCGCTTAAGACCGAGAAGGTAGTCATGTTCATCATCCTGACCCTGGTCGTGCTAGTGGCGGCCTTTGGCATCGCTTCCACCCTGTTTATGGTGGTCATGGAGAAGTCCCGCGATATTGCCATCCTCAAGGCGATGGGGACTCGATCCTTAAGCATCATGAAGATCTTCGTCTTGGAAGGCTTGATTATCGGTGTTGTTGGGACCGTGTTCGGCGTCCTGTCTGGGCTCTTGATCGCCCATAATCTGGAGCCGATTATCGACGCCGTCCAAAGAGTGACGGGTAAGAATTTTTTCAACAAGGATATCTACTACCTTGATCACTTCCCGTCCCAGGTGATTGTCTCCGATGTGGTGATGATCTCGGTGACGGCCGTATTGATCTCCTTTGTGGCTACCCTCTATCCGGCCTGGCAGGCATCACGGATGTTGCCGGCGGAAGCGCTCAGGTATGAGTAGTCTGATCTCGATTGCAGGGCTCTGGAAACGCTATGCCATGGGTGACGCCACGGTCGAGGTGTTGCGGGGGATTGATCTGGAGATAGCGGTTGGTACCACCACGGCACTAGTCGGTGCCTCGGGGGCTGGTAAGAGCACCCTGTTGCATATTCTGGGCGCTCTGGACCGTCCCAGCAGTGGATCGGTGCGTTACCGTGGTGATGAGCTGTTTGCCCATTCAGATCAGGAGCTTGCTGATTTCAGGAACCGCAGCATCGGATTCGTGTTTCAGTTTCATCACCTTCTTGCTGAATTTACTGCCCTGGAGAATGTGATGTTGCCGGCGCTGATCGCCCGGCAATCCCGTAAGGCCGCAGAGAAACGCGCCGCACTGCTTCTGGATCAGGTCGGGCTGTCTCATCGTTTGCCGCATCGGCCGGGAGAATTATCCGGCGGTGAACAACAACGAGTGGCCATTGCCCGTGCACTGATGTTGGAGCCAGAGTTGTTGCTGGCAGATGAACCAACCGGGAATCTGGATATGAAGACCAGTGAGGCGATCCATGAGCTGTTGGCGCGGTTGCAGCAAGAAATCGGTATTACTTTGGTGATTGTGACCCATAACGAGCATTTGGCTGCCGGAATGGAACGAACTGTTCGTCTCGTGGACGGTAAAATTGACTATGTTGCCCAGGAGGGTGTGTGACCCATTATCAATTCCTGAAGATTGCCGCACTGGTGGCGTTGTTGCTGAACAGTGAGACCGCAAGAGCCGAAGGGGACAAGATAACCGATGTGGTCGTACGCGGCAACCACCGGATTGAATCCGCTGCCATTTTGAACGCAATCAGTACCAAGGCCGGCGAGAGTCTTAGTAATGACCGGACCGATGCCGATATACGGGCTATCTTCAAACTGGGGCAGTTCCGGGATGTACAGGTCAGCACTGAACCGAGCAGCAAAGGTTTGGTGCTGGTCTATTCGGTCATAGAGAAACCGATCGTCCGGGAGATCAGGTTTGAGGGGAATAAGGAGATCAAGCGGGACAAGCTCCTGGAAGGGCTGCCGCTACGTACTAATGCGGTTTTCGATCAGAAAGATCTGGACAGTGCGGTCGCCAAGCTGAAAAAGCAGTATATGGATGAAGGGTATTACCTGGTGGAGATCACGCCCCAGGTTGAGCAACGCTCGAACACGGACTATCTGGTTACGTTCCAGGTGGTCGAAGGGAACAAGATCAGGATCAGCACTATTAACTTCGAGGGAAATACCGCCTTCAGCCCCCGCCAGTTGAGGGGGGTGATGGAGACCAAGGAAGAATGGTTCATGTCGTGGCTGACCGGTGCTGGCAATTACAAGGACGAGGTCTTAAAAAACGATGCTCTCCTGATTGCTGATTATTACATGAACAATGGCTACATCAACGTCAAGGTGGGGGAACCGAAGGTCAAACTTTCCGAAGATCGGAAATCACTGGCGGTATCTATCCCTATCACCGAGGGTGATCAGTACCGTATCGGCTCTATCTCTTTTTCTGGTGACATCCTCTATCCAGAGAGTGAGATTAGGAAAAAGCTGAACACCGAGGTGGGTGAGGTGTTCAGCCGTAAAAGTTTGCGGGAGGATATCGGTACCCTGACCGATATGACCGCCGACAAGGGCTATGCCTTTAACAATGTCACCCCGCAGATCCACCAAGATCAGGAGAAGAAGTTGCTTGACCTGACTTTTGACGTGGAAAAAGGGGATTTGGTCTACATCGAACGGATCAACATCACCGGTAACTCAAAGACCCGCGACAAGGTGGCACGTCGTGAGTTGCGGCTGATAGAAGGTGATCTATACAGCGCCACCGGCTTTAAGCGCAGCAAACAGAACCTGATGAACACCGGCTATTTTGAGGAGGCCAACCTCGTCAGTGCCAAAGGCAGCAGTCCGGACAAACTGAACATCAATGTTGATCTCAAGGAAAAGGCTACCGGCGCCTTCACGATAGGCGGCGGCTACAGCA
Source organism: Deltaproteobacteria bacterium (assembly GCA_021782545.1). Taxonomy (GTDB): domain Bacteria; phylum Desulfobacterota; class Desulfuromonadia; order Geobacterales; family Pseudopelobacteraceae; genus Trichlorobacter. The sequence goes on from JAJXUW010000054.1 coordinate 6,652, forward strand.
CGCTGGATGGCCTCATTTTTCAGGGGTCGGTTTCTCAGTCCAACTTCCTTGGTCGTGGACTCAAGGCCAACGTTGCTGCTGCGATCGGGGGCAAGACCAAAACCTACTCCCTTGGTTTGACCGATCCCTATTTCCTCGATTCCAAGTGGACCCTGGGGGCTGACGTCTACCGTTCAGAGCGTGATTGGGACAACTACAGCATCCGGCGGACCGGCGGCGACATCAAGGCCGGTTACCCAATAAACGATTTTCTCGGTACCTTTTTTATGTACAAGTACGAGATCAAGGATATGTACAATCCCGACCTCGCTTATTACGATGCGCATTTAAGGTATCCGACCATCTATCCCTTGGATACGACCACGACGAGTGCAATCTCGGCAAGCATTACCCACAATACCACCGATTACCGCTTTGACCCGTCCAGCGGTATGATCAACTCCCTTTCAGTTGAGTACGCCGGCCTGGGGGGGAACAACAAGTATGTGCGTGAGATTGTGGACAATACCTTCTACTATCCGTTGTGGTGGAAGTTTGTGGCCTCTACTAAGGTGGCAGCTGGGGCGATGCAGCAGGCCGGTGCCCCCATTCCCATCGATGAGAAGTTTTATCTGGGGGGCATAGGGACTCTGCGGGGCTACAAGGCCCGTACGGTAAGTCCTTATACTGTGCCAGACGCATCCTATACAGGGCTTATCTATACCGGAGCAGAGAAGGAGCTGTTCGGCAATGTGGAACTCAAATTTCCGTTGCTGCCTGAGTACGGTATCAAAGGGGTGGCCTTCTTTGATTACGGTAATGCCTGGACCAATAATTTTAATGATACGGGAATACGCATGAGTTACGGTCTTGGTATCCGTTGGGCCTCGCCAATGGGACCGCTGCGGCTGGAATACGGTATTCCGCTTAATCCGCGTTCAGGTATCGATGACAAGGCGGGGCGGTTCGAGTTCGCAATAGGCAGCATGTTCTAGTACCTGAAATCCAAAGGAGAGTAACGATGAAACGGATGATGATGGTGGCGGTGCTCGTGGTGGCGATGGCCGGTGCTGCCTGGGCTGGAGAGGCAAAGTTCGGCTATATTGACATGCAGCAGGCCCTGAATACCTCGGTTGCGGGCAAGACGGCCAAGGAGCAGTTGCAGGCCAAGCTCAAGAAATATCAGGAGCAGATTAATGGCAAGCAGGAAGAGCTGCAACGGCTGAAGTCCGACTTGGAAAAACAGGGGACCGCCCTGAGTGAATCCGCACGCGTTGCCAAAGAGAAGGATTATCAGCAAAAGCTCAAGGATTTTCAGCGGTTCACCAAGGATGCCGAGGACGATCTGCGGAGTCGTGACGCCGACTTTACCAAAAAGATTGTTGAGGCCATGGACAAGGTGGTGCAGGAGTATGGCAAAAAACATGGCTACACTATCATCTTTGACGCCCGCAGTGCAGGGATGCTGTATGCGGACAAGAAAGTTGATCTGACCGACGAGGTGTTGAAGGACTTTAACACCAGCAATACGACAAAATAGGCGGGAGTGTTGCTGCCATGATCCAGTCCAAGACGCTGCAGGAATTGGCTGACTATCTCGGTGGTACGGTAAAGGGTAACGCCAAGTTAGTGGTAGATGGTCTGGCGCCTCTGGATGCCGCTGGGCCGGATAAGGTCACCTTTCTTGCCAATCCCAAATATGCCGCTAAGGTAGCTGAAACCATGGCTGGGGCAGTACTGATGGCGCCGGGTGGCGAGTCCTACGGTCGAAATGTGATCGAAGTGGCAAATCCCTACCTGGGATTTGCCAAGCTTTTGACGCTGTTTTACACCGTTGCCCAGACCCCGCGCGGAGTGTTGCCGGAGGCGGTGCTCGGCACCAATGTCTCCCTAGGGGACGCGATAAGCATCTACCCCGGTGTTGTGATCGGCAATAACGTCACGATCGGTGACCGCGTCGTGATACATCCAGGTGCCGTGATTTACGACGGGGTAACCATTGGCGACGATTGTGTGATCCACGCCAATGCCGTGGTGCGCGAACGCTGCCGTTTGGGCAAGCGCTGCAAGCTGCAGCCCGGTGCGGTGATCGGCAGTGATGGTTTCGGCTATGCCCCAGACGGTTCCTCGTACTACCCGATCCCGCAGATCGGCATCGTGGTGCTGGAGGATGATGTAGAGGTCGGCGCCAATAGCACCGTTGACCGTGCGGCCTTAGAGGTAACGCTGATTCGGCGCGGGACAAAGCTGGATAACCTGGTGCAGATCGCCCACAACTGTCAGATCGGTGAGGATTGCATGATCGTCTCCCAGGTGGGGATCGCCGGCAGCAGCAAGATCGGCAACCACGTCACTCTGGCTGGTCAGGTCGGCATCGTGGGGCATGTGACGATTGGCGACAATGTGATCGTGGGGGCACAGGGCGGCGTGCCCGGTTCGTTGGCCGGCAATGCCTACTATAGCGGGACGCCAGTCATGCCCCATAAAGAGTGGCTGCGTGCCATGGGGACACTACCCAAGCTGCCGGATATGCGCAAGAAACTGCATGAGTTGGAAAAAAAGATTGCCGAGCTTGAGGCCCGGCTGGGGAAGGAGTAGCGAACAATGGAACCAACCCTGCCGATGGATGTGAACGCCATCATGAAGATACTGCCCCACCGTTATCCGTTCCTGCTGGTCGACCGCATTGTGGAGCTGGAACACGGTACCCGCTGCGTAGGGATAAAGAACGTCAGTATTAACGAACCGTTTTTTCCTGGGCATTTCCCCGGGCATCCGGTCATGCCGGGTGTCCTGATTGTCGAGGCCATGGCACAGGTGGCCGGCATTATGGCCTACCTCGCCTCTGATGAGGAGACCAAGAAGAAGGTCAGTTATTTCATGGCCATTGACAACGCCAGATTCCGTAAGCCGGTATTACCGGGCGATCAGCTGAGGATCGAGATCACTACGACCTTGAACCGGCGCGGCATATGGGGCGTTGACGGTAAGGCTTACGTAGACGGCACACTGGTGACCGAGGCATCGCTCAAGGCGACCTTTGCACCGGCTGCAGCGTGAAGGAGAAAATTATGGGGATTCATGCAACGGCTATCGTACACCCCACAGCCCAGATCGGAGAGGGGGTTGCGATTGGACCCTATGCCATTGTCGAAGAAAACGTTGTCATCGGTAAAGGGACCACCATCGGTGCCCATGCCGTGATCTGCAAGTGGACCCAGCTGGGTGAAGACAATCAGATTTTCCACATGGCCTCCATAGGGGCGCCGCCACAGGATCTGAAGTACAAGGGGGAGGAGTGCTGGACCCGTCTTGGCAACGGCAATGTGATTCGTGAGTTTGCCACCATCCATCGCGGAACGACCTCCGGCCACGCAGAGACGGTGCTGGGCGACAATAACCTGATGATGGCCTATTCCCACGTGGCCCACGATTGTCGGGTCGGCAGCGGTAACGTCTTTGCCAATTCCGCCACCCTGGCAGGCCACGTGACGGTGCAGGATAATGTGATCCTGGGTGGTCTGGTGGCGATCCACCAGTTTGTTACCATCGGCTCCTACTCGATGTTGGGGGGCGGCACCTTGGTGGGGCAGGATATCCCGCCCTATATGATCGCTACTTCAGGCAAGCGCGATGCCAAGTTGCGTGGTCTGAACCTGATCGGTCTGAAACGGCGCGGATTCAGCGATGAGGTGATAAATAACCTTAAGAAGGCCTATAAGACATTGTACATGGCCGGCCTGAAACAAATGGACGCCATAGCCAAGATTCGGGCTGAACTGCCGGGCTGCAATGAGGTGGACACCCTGCTCAACTTCATCGAACAGTCCAAACGGGGGACCTGCCGGGGATGAGTGCGCTCAGAACAGCGGTCGTCGGCGTTGGTTATCTGGGGAATTTCCACGCCCAGAAATACGCGGCGTTGGATGGCGTCGAGCTGGTGGGGGTGGTGGACAGCAACGCCGCCCGTGCGGCTGAGGTCGCCGCTGCCTGCGGCTGTCGCGCCTTCACCGACTATCGGGAGTTACTCGGACAGGTGGATGCCGTCAGCGTGGTGGTGCCGACCCAGTATCATCATCAGGTGGCCCAGGATTTCTTGGCCGCCGGTGTGCATGTGCTGATCGAAAAGCCGATTACCGTCACCATTGAACAGGCTGATCAGCTGGTTGCCTTGGCCGATGCGAAAAAACTGGTATTTCAGGTCGGGCATCTGGAGCGGTTCAACCCGGTATTGATGGCCGCTGAAGAGGTGCTGAATACGCCGCTTTTCGTTGAATCGGTTCGGATCGCGCCATTTAAACCGCGTGGGACCGATGTAAATGTGGTTTTGGACCTGATGATTCACGATATTGATATTATTCAGCATCTGGTCAAGTCGCCGGTCGACAAGATTGCCGCCATCGGCGCCCCGGTGTTCACTGGTGAAGAGGACATCGCCAACGCACGGATAGCCTTTGCCAATGGTTGCGTTGCCAATGTGACCGCCAGCCGGATCAGTCTGAAGAGCGAGCGCAAGATGCGTATCTTTCAGCGGGACGCCTATCTGACCCTCGATTTTCAGAACAAGAAGCTGTTGGTGGCCAAACGGGGCGAGGGGGAGCTGCTGCCCGGCATTCCCAACGTACAGGTGCAGGAGCGGGAACTTGGGCAGTCCGACCCCCTGCTGTCCGAAATCAGCTCCTTTGTGGAGGCCATTCGCGAGGGGAAACAGCCCCAGGTGAGCGGCCGGGACGGACGGATGGCGCTGGAGACGGCGCTCAAGATCAATGAAGCACTGAACGGGAGACTGTCATGATACCGATGGTTGATCTGAAGACCCAGTACCATCAGTTAAAAGCAGAGATTGACCAGGCAGTGCTGGATGCCCTGGAGAGTACCCAGTTCATTCTGGGGCCGAACGTCACCAACCTTGAAAAAGAGACCGCACAGTACCTGGGGGCGCCCCACGCCGTGGGCTGCGCCTCGGGCACCGATGCCCTGCACCTGGCCGTCCTGGCTGCCGGCATCAAGCCGGGCGACGAGGTGATCACCACCCCCTTTACCTTCATCGCCACTGCCGAAGCGATCTGCTATGCCGGGGCAACGCCGGTCTTTGTGGATGTCGATCCGCAGACCTTCAACATCGTGCCGGAATTGATCGAGAAGGCCATCACGCGCCGCACCAAGGCGGTGATTCCGGTCCATCTCTTCGGCCAGCCGGCTGATATGACGGCAATTACCGAAATCTGTGACCTCCATAAGCTGGCCTTGATCGAGGACTGCGCCCAATCCTTTGGCGCCGCGCATGGCGACAGGATGACCGGCTCGATCGGTGCCTTCGGCTGTTTCAGTTTCTTTCCCAGCAAGAACCTGGGGGGCTACGGCGATGGCGGCCTGGTCACCTGCAGCAGTGAAGAGGGGGCTGAAACCCTGAAGACGCTCCGCAATCACGGTAGCCATGTCCGTTATCACCACGATCTGATCGGCTTCAACAGCCGTCTGGACGACCTTCAGGCAGCGATCCTGCGGGTTAAGTTGCGGCACATCGAACGTTTCAACCAGGAACGCCGCCGGGTGGCACACCGTTATTCAGACGGTCTGAAGGATCTGGTGCAGGTGCCGTTCGAAGACGGCAAGGGGGTGCATGTCTATCATCAGTACACCCTGTTGTGCGATCAACGTGACAAGGTGATGGCCAAGCTGAGTGAACGGCAGATCGCCAGTGCAATCTACTATCCCATCCCATTGCACCGTCAAAATGTGTTCGCTGAACAGTGCCGTGGCCTGTCCCTGCCGGTTGCCGAATCCATCGCAGAGCGTTGCATGTCATTGCCGATTTATCCTGAAATGACCGACCAGCAGGTGGATCAGGTGGTGGCGGCCGTGCGTGAGGCGTTGGCCGGTTGATGTCTGTGGGGCGGCCCACGAGGGTCATGATTGTCGCTGGAGAGGCCTCGGGCGACATCTATGGCGCCGGCCTGATAAGCGCAGTCCATGCAAGCGATCCAGCCATCCATTTTTTTGGCATTGGCGGTAAAATGATGCGTGAGGCTGGGGCAGAGACCCTGGTGGACTCGGCCGACATGGCGGTCGTGGGTCTGGTGGAGATACTCAGGCATTTTAATGTCATCGCGGCTGCCTTTTCCAAACTCAAACGTATTCTGCTGACCTCTCCCCCGGATCTGCTTATCCTGATTGATTATCCCGGTTTTAACCTGCGGCTGGCCAAGGTGGCCAAACAGGCCGGGGTGAAGGTGTTGTATTACATCTCGCCGCAGATCTGGGCCTGGCGTCAAGGGCGGGTACGCAAGATCAAGCGGCTGGTGGACCATATGGCGGTGATCCTGCCGTTTGAGGCGCCATTTTATGAACGGGCCGGGGTACCGGTCACTTTTGTGGGCCACCCGATGGCTGATCTGGTCCGGGTCGGGCGGTCGCGCGACGAGGCTGCGGCATCCTTCGGTCTTGATCCGGCCCGGCCGGTGGTGGGGTTGTTCCCCGGCAGCCGGAGGAGCGAGGTGAGTCGCCTGCTGCCCACCATCCTCGGAGCGGCGACAATCATCAAACAGCGCCATCCTGCCGTTCAGTTCGTGCTGCCGCTTGCCTCCACCCTCCACGAGGATGACATCGCCCCCCATCTGACCGGGACCGCCTTGGAGGTGATGATCGTTCGCGAGCGGATCCATGACCTGATCCGCGCCTGTCGCGCCGTTATCTCGGTATCCGGCACCGTTACCCTCGAGATCGCCTTGGTGGGCACACCGCTGGTGATCATCTACAAGCTCTCACCGCTTACCTTCTATCTGGCGAAACATCTGGTAAAGGTTGCGCATATCGGCCTCTGCAACATTGTAGCAGGAGAGACGGTCGCACGTGAACTGATTCAAGAACAGGCATCGTCCGAGGCTATTGCCGCAGAGATAGGCGCTATGTTGTCAGATGCAACCTATACGTCAGCACTTGAAACAAAGCTGTCAAGGGTACAGGCGAACCTTACCGGCGGCGCTGACGGTTCTATTGCCGGCATTGTTCTGGATTTGTTGGTAAAGGCATCTTGATGAGTACATTTCAACGCATTGTTTACTATAGTAAGCCTTATTGGCTCAGGATCCTTACCGCCATGCTGGCATCCAGCGCTGCTGGCGCAATGGACGGCGCATTGGCGTATCTTGTTGCGCCGTTACTTAAAAAGATATTTACAACAAAAGATTTGACCATATTTGCCTTATTGCCAATTTTAGTCATAGTTATCTTTATTGTAAGGGCGGCCTTTCGCTTCATAAATGATTATTTTATCCGAACAGCCGGCGAACTTGCCGTCTTGTCGATACGCAACACGATATACGAGAACAACATGGCGCTCAGCATGCGCTATTTCAACCAGAACGCGACCGGCGCCCTCATGTCGAGGATTCTGAACGATGTCGGTGCCATGCAGAACGGTATCGCCAACGTCGTCACCAGTGTCTTTCGGGACGGCGTTTCCGCTGTCTCGCTGCTGGCGGTCATTTTTTATCGCAACTGGTTGCTGGCGGTGATCGCCTTTATCGCCATCCCGTTGTCCGTCTATCCCGCCCAGAAGATAGGTAAGCACATAAAAAGGTTGTCGCGGGAAGGCCAGCTCAAGATGGCAGAGCTTTCCTCGCTGCTCCAGGAAACGTTTGCAGGGATTAAGGTCGTCAAGGCGTTTGGACTTGAAGCAACCGCCACGGAGAGGTTTAGGACTGAAAGTAGCAGCCTGTATGAATATATTCGGAAGGGGATCAAATACGGGGCGCTCTCTTCGCCGGTGGTTGAGCTCATATCGTCGCTGGGAATCGCTGGCGTCATCTGGCTGGGTGGCAGTATGGTCATGCGCGGCTCCATGCCGGCTGAGGACTTTTTTTCTTTTATCACCGCCATGTTGCTGGTCTATAAGCCGATAAAAAGCCTGAACGGTTCATACAACACCATGCAGGCTGCCAGCGGTGCCGCGGTCCGTGTGTTTGAAGCCATAGATCAGGTACCCGAAATTGTTGATAGCCCTGATGCCATTAATCTTGAACAGTGCTCAGGCAAGGTCGAATTTAAACAGGTCTCTTTTAAATACAATGACGATTACGTCCTGCAGGATATCACCCTGACGGCGGACCAGAATAAGGTGATTGCCCTGGTAGGACCTTCCGGCGGCGGCAAGAGTACACTCGTCTCGCTGATCCTGCGTTTTTATGACGTGACGGCCGGTAGCATCCTGATTGATGGCCACGATATCAGAGAGGTTACGCGGGAAAGCCTTGTACGGCATGTTGCATTGGTTGATCAGGAGACTACGCTCTTCCATGACACCATTGCGAATAACATCCGCTATGGCAAGCCGGATGCCACCATGGATGAGGTGCGGCAGGCAGCAGAGGCCGCTTTTGCCCATGAATTTATCGAGCAGTTGCCAGAAGGATATCAGACCAGCATAGGAGACCGAGGGG
>JAJXUW010000055.1 GCA_021782545.1 Deltaproteobacteria bacterium
ACCAGGGAGATAAAGAACAGGTAGGGAAACATCAACCGGTTCAACAGCACGGTCAGGTCAAATTTGCCCGGCACCGCGGTAAAGCCGGGAAACATCAGCCGGATGATGAGGGGCGAGCAGATGATGCCCAGCAGGGTCACCAGACCGATCACGATAGTCAGCAGGGTAAAGCAGAGATTGGCCAGATCCCGGGCCTGCTCCTCACCATCCTGCACGAGGGTCTGGGAAAAGGTCGGCACAAACGCTGCGGTCAGCGCGCCTTCGGCAAAGAAACGGCGCAACAGGTTGGGTATCTGAAAGGCGGCAAAGAAGGCATCGGTGGCCATGCCGGCACCAAACAGGCGGGACACCACCATATCCCGCGCCATGCCGAGGATGCGGGAGCAGATCGTGGTTGCCCCCAGCACCCCTGCCGCCTTGAGGATACCTTTACGTTCAGACATCGTTTGCCTCATCGTCAAGTTCCAAGAGCCCTTGCGCCTCGTTGCCAGGCAGTGCCTGAACATTTTTCAGTTTCCGTTCCATCTGGCGGGTACGTGTGGCGGCTGCATCGATATGGTTGCCCGCCTCCTGCAGTTTTTTGCGGGTCCTGTCCAGCAGATCACTGAACTTGCCGAACTCGGTCCGCACCGCCCCCAGCAGGGACCACACCTCTGCAGAGCGCTTTTCTATGGCCAGTGTGCGAAAACCGAGCTGTAAACTGTTTAACAACGCTGCCAGGGTGGTGGGGCCGGCCGCCATGACCTTGAATTCGCGCTGCAGGGCGTCAAACAGGCCGGGACGGCGCAGCACCTCGGCGTACAGCCCTTCGGTGGGCAGAAACATCACGCCAAAGTCGGTGGTGTGCGGGGGGTCCAGGTACTTGTTACGGATATCGCCCGCCGCTTGGCGAATCGCCCGTTCCAACAGCTTGCCGGCCTCCTCGGCTGCGGTTGCATCGGCCCGTTCCTGCGCGTCAACCAGCCGCAGGTAATCCTCCTGGGGAAATTTGGCGTCCAGGGGCAGAAAGACGGCACTCCCCTCCTGACCGTCGCGCCCCGGCAGCCTGACGGCGAACTCCACCCGCTGGTTGCTCCCTTTGCGGGTCTCAACATTGGTATCGTACTGCGACGGGGCCAGGATCTGCTCCAGCAGCGAGGCTAGTTGCACCTCACCAAAGGTGCCGCGGATCTTGACGTTGGTCAGCACCCGTTTCAGATCCCCTACCCCGTTGGCCAGGGTCTGCATCTCCCCCAGCCCTTTCTGCACCTGCTCCAACCGCTCGCTCACCAGCTTGAACGATTCGCCCAGGCGCTTTTCCAGGGTGGCATGCAGTTTTTCGTCCACCGTAGCCCGCATCTGTTCCAGCTGTTTGGCGTTGTCTTCCTGAATCGATTGCAAACGGTTTTGCACCGTCTCACGCAGTTTCTCCATCCGGTCGTCGTTGGTGCTGGTCAGGGTCTTGAGCTGTCCCCCGAATAGCTCCAGCTGGTTTTTCTGCAGACCGGCCAGTTCGCTCATCCGCTGCAGCAAGCCATCCCCCAGGGTCTTGACCGCCTGCAATGACTCTTCCCTCCCCTGCCGGCCGATCGCCTGTGCCTCTTCACGGCTGCGTGCCAGTTCCTCGCGCTGTGTGCGCTCACTGCGTTCCAACATCCGTTCCAGGGCATCCAGCCGTGGGGGCAGCGTTGCCTGGGCGGTTGCGATACGCGATACCTTGAGGAGCAGAACCGCCACCGCCATCACCACACCCAGGCTGAGGGCAACGGCTATCGGCATCAGGATTTCAGGCATACGCATTACTCCTTGTATTCATACTGCTGCAAAAAACCGCCTGACAGCGAACGGCTGTGCCAGGCGGCTACATGTCATGCCGAAGACAGGGTCGGCTTCACAGCTTTCGGTTGTCGATCACCCGGTTAGCCTTGCCCTCAAAACGCGGGATACTGTTGGGCTCAACCAGTTTCACGCTGATGCCGACGCCGATCACCGACTCAATCTTCTTTTCCACCATCTCAAGAAAGGCACGCTGGCGTTTCATCTCATCAAAAAAGATCTGTTCGGTGACCTCGATATTCACCTCCAGTACGTCACTGGTCCCGTGGCGCTCGACGATCAACTGGTAATGTGGCTGGCACCCCTCTATGGCGAACAGCACCTCTTCAATCTGGGAGGGGAAGACGTTGACCCCTTTGATGATCAGCATGTCATCGCTGCGCCCCATGGTCTTGCCCATACGGACGGTGGTCCGTCCACAGGCGCAGGGCGCGTAGTTCAGGCTGGTGATGTCGCGGGTGCGGTAGCGGATAATCGGAAAGGCCTCTTTGGTGAGCGAGGTAAGCACCAGCTCCCCCACGCTCCCAGGCGGCAGCACCGCGCCGGTTTCGGGGTCGATGATCTCGGCAAGAAAGGCGTCTTCCGAGATATGCATGCCGTTTTTGTACCGGCATTCTCCAGCCACCCCGGGGCCAACCACCTCGGACAGGCCATAATTGTCGGTTGCGCTGATCAGGAGCCGTTGTTCGATCTCGTTGCGCATCGCCTCTGACCACGGCTCGCCGCCGAACAGCCCCACCTTGAGGGAGAGGGTACGGGGGTCGATTCCCAGCTTGTCCATCCGTTCGGCCAGGGTGAGGGCGTAACTGGGGGTACCCACCAACACGGTGGATTTATAATCCTGCATGATCATCAGCTGTTTGTCGCTGTTGCCCCCCCCCATCGGAATCACGGCGGCGCCGATCGCTTCTGAGCCGTAGTGCAGCCCAAAGGCACCGGTAAAAAGGCCATAACCGAAGGTAATCTGGATCACATCGTCATGGGTGACGCCTGCTGCGGTCATGAAGCGGGCCACCAGATTCGCCCAGGTCTTCAGGTCATTTCTGGTATAGCCCACCACGGTCGGTTTGCCGGTGGTGCCTGACGAGGAGTGGATCCGTACCACCTCTCGCAAGGGTACCGCAAACATGCCGTAGGGATAGTTAAGCCGCAGGTCCTCTTTGGTGGTAAACGGCAGGTTGGCCAGGTCGGCCAGAGCGGTGATGTCCTCTGGGATGATTCCCCGTTCCTTGAACTTGTGTTGATAACAGCGGACATTTTTGTAGACACGGTTGACCGTTGCCTGGAGCCGTTCCAGTTGCAACTGTTCCAACTCTTCACGGGGCATGCACTCGTGAAGAGGGTCCCAGATGCCGCTCATCGATCACCGCCGCAGGCGGCGCGCACCGCCTTGATCACCCGCGTTACCGCCTCGTCCGGGGACACGAGCTCCATCTCCCCCCCTGCCCGCTCCTTATACTCCACCTTGTTGTCGGCCAGATTTTTACCGCCAACGACAATCCGCAGGGGAATGCCGATCAGGTCGTGGTCCTTGAACTTGAAACCGGGCCGTTCGTCGCGGTCATCCAACAGCACCTCGACGCCGGCTGCCTCAAGCTGATCATGCAGTTGCTGCCCCAGGCCCAGGGCCGTTTCATCCTTCTGGGCGTTGATTACCACCACCGAACAGTGGAACGGCGCCAGCGGCAGCGGCCAGACAATGCCGTTTTCGTCATGGTTCTGCTCGATGGCGGCCGCCACGGTGCGGCCGATGCCGATGCCGTAGCAGCCCATGAAGATGGTCTGTTCCTTGCCATCCTTGTCGAGGTAACAGGCGTTCATAGCCTTGGAATACTTGGTGCCCAGCTTGAAGACATGCCCCACCTCGATCCCCCGCCATACCTCCAGGGCGCCGTTTTCACAACGGGGGCACGGATCGCCGGCCCCGACCAGGCGGATATCGGCAGTACGGGTAACCGCAAAATCACGTCCCGGGTTGACCCCGGTGTAGTGCTGATCGGTCTCGTTGGCCCCGACCACTACGTCGGCCATGGCGGTTACGGCATAATCGGCCACCACCGGCAGCTCTTCCTTGAGGCCGATCGGCCCCAGGAAACCGGGGGGGGAGCCGGTGAAATGCAGGATTTCGTCATCGGTGGCCATACGGATGTCGTCCCACCCCAGGCAGTTCTTCAGCTTCAGTTCATTTAACTCATGGTCGCCCTGCACCAGGGCCATCACAAACTGCCCGGCACCATCGGAACAAATCAGGGTCTTGATCAGCGTGGCCTGGGGGCGGTTCAGAAACCCGGCCACCTCGGCGATGGTCTTTGTGCCCGGGGTAGTCACCTTGGTCAGGGGGGCGTTGCCCTCCCCTGCCCGCGGCACCTGCACCCCTTCGGCCTTTTCCACGTTGGCGGCATAGCGGCAGGCGTTGCAGGAAACAATGGCATCCTCGCCGGAGGAGGCCAGCACCATGAACTCGTGGGAGGCAGAGCCGCCGATGGAGCCGGTATCGGCCTCCACGGCCCGGAAGTTAAGCCCGCAGCGTTCAAAAATCCGGTTATAGGCCTGATACATCTTGGCGTAGGAGAGGTCTGCGGCGGAAGAATCGACGTCAAAGGAATAGGCATCCTTCATGATGAACTCACGGCCACGCATCAGGCCGAAGCGGGGGCGAATCTCATCACGGAACTTGGTCTGGATCTGGTAGAAGTTGACCGGCATCTGACGGTAGCTCTTTAGCTCGCGCCGGGCGATATCGGTGATCACCTCTTCATGGGTAGGTCCAAGGCAGAATTCATTGTCCTTGCGGTCCTTAAAACGGAGCAGTTCCTTGCCGTACTGGGCCCATCGCTTGGACTCGATCCACAATTCGGCCGGCTGGACACCGGGCATCAAGAGCTCGATGGCGCCGGCACGGTTCATCTCTTCACGCACAATCTGCTCAAACTTGCGGATGGAGCGCAGCCCCAGCGGCATATAGGTATAGATGCCGGCGGCGATCTTACGGATCATACCGGCCCGCATCATCAACTGATGGGAAATCACTTCGGCGTCGGAGGGGGTCTCTTTAAGGGTGGGGATAAAAAAACTGCTGTAACGCATTGCATATACTCCAGATTTAAATGAGATTGAATCGGGTCAGCATCTTGGTAACCGCATCGCGGCGAAACGGTTTGACAATGTAGTCGTCACAGTCGCCCTCGAAGAAGGCGTCTTCAATATCCTGGGGGGAGTTGCAGGCCGAGATCATGAACACTTTCGTTCGCTGCCCCTGCTGCTGGTCCCGCTCACGAAGTTGCCGCAGGGTCTCGGTGCCGTCCATAACCGGCATAACGATATCCAGGCAGATCAGGTCGTACGGGGTGTTGTCCGCCGCCGCACGGTCGAACAGGATCAGTCCCTCTTCGCCATTGGCGGCCAGATCGCAGGGGCCGAACTCCTCCAGCAAGGTAGCCAGCATCATCTTTCCCATTTCATCGTCATCAATGATCAAGCTGCGCATGCGGTGCCCCTTCCCTGCTCTTATTGCAGGCGGTCGATCTCTTCCAGTAACGCATCGGCCAGTTCACTTTCGGCCACCTTGCGAACGATCTCCCCTTTACGGAAGATCAACCCCTCGCCCTTGCCACCAGCAACACCCACATCGGCCTCGCGGGCCTCGCCCGGGCCATTTACCGCACACCCCATCACGGCCACGGTGATCTGTTTGTCCACCGACTGCAGACGGCGTTCCACCTCTTCCGCCACCTTGATCAGGTTGATCTGGCAACGGCCACAGGTGGGGCAGGAAACGAAGTTGACCCCGCGCTGGCGCAGTCCTAGGGTCTTTAGAATCTCATAACCGACCCGCACCTCATCCACCGGGTCTCCGGTCAACGACACCCGCAGGGTATCGCCGATGCCGTCATACAACAGGATGCCCAGGCCGACCGATGATTTGATCGTACCCGAAAAGATGGTGCCGGCCTCGGTGATGCCGATATGCAGGGGGTAATCGACCTGTTGCGACAATAACCGGTAGGCTGCCACCGTTTTGAGGACATCGGAGGCCTTCAGGGAGATCTTGATCTCCTGGTAGTTCAATCCCTCCAGTATCCGGACATGGCCTAAGGCAGACTCCACCATCGCCTCAGCGGTCGGATGGCCGTATCTCTCCAGCAGGTGCTTTTCCAGGGAGCCGGCGTTAACCCCGATCCGGATCGGGACCTTCCGTTCGGCAGCGGCCTTCACCACCTCGGCCACCTTCCAGTGCTCGCCGATGTTGCCGGGGTTCAGGCGCAGACCATCAATGCCGCCTTCCAGCACCCTGAGGGCCAGTTTGTAGTCAAAATGGATATCGGCAATCACCGGTATCGGGCTTTGCGCCTTGATGGCGGCCAGGGCCTCGGCGGCATCGGCATCGGGCACGGCACAGCGTACGATTTCACAGCCGACAGCGGCCAGGGCATGGATTTGCCCCAGTGTGACGGCCACGTCGCGCGTATCGGTGGAGCACATGGACTGTACGGCGCATGGGGCCCCACCCCCCACGGCCACTGGGCCAACATGAATCTGTCTGGTTGTAGGTTTCATAAGTACTCGATAGTAACGGAACAATCACTGAAATGCAACATCACCTAGCGTCTCATCAGAACGCTATGACCGCATACCGTCATCGCAAGACAGCTCCGGCAGTACCAAGTGGTCAAAATCAAGCAATATGGCGGCCGGTATCAGGGTGTCCAGTTCATTGTACGGTTGTCCGGTAAGCCGGCGGGTAAACTCGCGGAACAGCAGCTGTTCCTGGGTAAAGATATCGTTGAACGGTGCCCGCAGCGCTGGCATTCCAAGCGGGTCACTACTTAAAAAGTTATGCGTGCACCATTCGTCAAACAGGATCTCGCCACTTACATCCACCATCGGAATGCCATGCAGGCGGCAGGTCATGGGACGACTGTCGTATATCATGCACAGCCCGTCATCACCCAGCAGCGGACACGGCGTTTCGTCGTCATCAGGCATGATCTCGTCCCATACCTCTTCCGGATACCGGTTGAGCAGATAGGGCTGGACAAAAACAGGCCACGTCTGCTGGATGGCCTCCACCCTACGGTGCGCCACCTGCCCGACCCGCTTGCGTACCGACGCAGGAAGCCGTTCAAAGCCGTCATGGACTAGGTAGGCATCGAGCAGCGTGATGTCGAATAGACCGCGACAACAGTCGGAACAGCCCCGATGGCAGGCGATCTGTTCACCTACCGCGAGGCAGCAACGTTGAAACCAGTCGTCTACTTCATGCAGCAGCGCACGATAGGGGGTAAGCAGGGTGTGGACGGCGTCCATCACATGTAGATCATGACTTTGAGATTGGCGGTGCCGTCCTTGCTGGTAAACGGAATGGTCACCCCCTTGCACTGGACGTTCATGCTGGCGGCATCATCGGCTGGTTCAGCGACCGTGCGCAGCTGGCCGGAAACGACCAGCGGGAGCCCCATGGCGACATTGCCGTATTGATCGTGGTACTTGGTCTTGAACGAGCCGGCGATATTATTCACCAACTCCCCGATGGCATCCCGGATAGAGTCTTCATCGGGCTCTGCATCCATGAGCATCTCACGTGCGACCAAGGTGGCCGTGGCCCGATCGGCGGCGATAATGATATAGCCCACCCGGTCGCCCGCTACGCCGATAATGCCGGTCACGTCGGAGTCCACCGGGGCCATCCTCCGTTCAACCTGGCCGGCGTACAGATCGAGGTTCATGTAGCATTTGAAGGTATCCTGCGTGGCAGACATGATGGTAAACATGATTTCTTCAAAACTGAGACCAGACACAATAGCTCCTCTCTCTGGGAAAATGCTTTTCTATATAGCACAGCGGATAATTTCTGCCAGTCACTTAATGCAGTTGTAACAGATACTCGGCCAGGTAGGTCACCTCATCCGGTTTCAAATGGGCCTCAAATGCGGGCATGCCACCCGGTCTACCTTTCAGAATGCTCTGTGAGATAGCCGTTTTATTCTTGCCATACTTAAAACGAGAGGCCTGCAGGTCGGGTCCTACCACCCCTCCCGTGGCTGTGGCACCATGGCACGCCGCGCAATAGGCTGCATATAGTTGCTTGCCCATCGCCACATGGCGCGGGTCGCTTTTAAACGGCGCCCCTCCATGGCCGCCGTTTGAGGGACAACCGGCAAGTGCGGTTAAGCCGAATACCACGATCAACAGCAGGACCATCGCTTTCATAGCGTTTCACCGGTGGTGGGGGACGGTTTTTTCGCGGTCGGCAGGCTTGGCGGCATACGGGGGGCGGTAGCGGCTTTTACCGGCGTGGTTGACGGCGGGGTGGTCTGGTCGCCGCTGGTGGTACCCTGGGCAGGTACGGCGGTCATCACCATGACCTGCCGCACCGTCGCCGAGGCAGCCGGGTTTCCTTCCTGCAACACAGAGGCTTGGCTGAGGCCACTATTTACCAGGGTACAGCAGCAGGTTATGGCTAAAGCGGCAAGAAACCGTCTGCTCATCACACCCTCCTGCGTCTGCCTTACTATACGTCAAGCTACTCCCATTCAATGGTGGCCGGAGGTTTTTGCGAGATGTCGTAGACCACGCGATTGACCCCCTTGACCTCGTTGATGATGCGGGATGAGATGTTGCCCATCACCTCATAGGGCAGCTTGACCCAGTCGGCGGTCATGCCGTCCAGCGAGTTTACCGCCCGCAGGGCGATGGTATAGTCGTAGGTACGGGCATCACCCATCACCCCGACGGACCGTACCGGCAGCAGCACGGCAAAGGATTGCCAAATTTCGCGGTACAGCCCGGCCTTGCGGATCTCGTCCAGCACGATGGCGTCGGCCTCCCGCAGAATCTCCAGCCGATCGGCGGTGATCTCGCCGATGCAGCGGATCGCCAGGCCAGGCCCCGGGAACGGCTGGCGATTGATCACTTCGTCCGGCAGCCCCAATTCCTTCCCCAACAGCCGCACCTCGTCCTTGAACAGCTCCCGCACCGGCTCGATAAGTTTCATCTGCATCCGTTCCGGCAGGCCGCCCACATTGTGGTGACTTTTGATCACCGCCGATGGCCCCTTGATGGAGACCGACTCGATCACATCCGGGTACAGGGTGCCTTGGGCCAGCCATTCCACGGAGCCGAGCTTCTTGGCCTCATCCTCGAACAGGTAGATAAACTCATTGCCGATGATCTTGCGCTTTTTCTCCGGATCGGTAACCCCCTGCAATTTGCCGAGGAAACGTGAGGAGGCGTCTACGTAGTCCAGATTGATCTTGAAATGGCGGGTGAAGAGGTTAACCACCTTCTCGGCCTCCCCCTTGCGCAGCAGACCGTTGTTGACGAAGATGCACTGCAGCTGGTCACCGATCGCCTTGTGCAGCAGTACCGCCACCACCGAGGAGTCCACCCCGCCGGACAGGGCGCAGATCACCTTGCCGCTGCCGACTCTTTCTCGAATCGCCGCAATCTCGGTCTCGATAAAGTTGGCCATGGTCCAGAGCGGTTGGCAGCCGCAGACGGTAAAGACGAAGTTGCCCAGCATCTCGGCACCTTTGGGGGTGTGTACCACCTCAGGGTGAAACTGTACCGCATACAGCCGGCGCTGTTCGTTTTTCATGGCAGCGGCAGGCGTGTTGTCGGTATGGGCGATGGCCGTAAACCCCTTCGGCATCTGTTCGATCTTGTCGCCGTGGGACATCCAGACCTCTTCCTTACCGGCCAGACCGGAAAACAGATCGCTTGTGTCGTCGATGGTCATGGTAGCCCGGCCGAATTCGCGTTTTGCGGAACGTTCCACCACCCCGCCGAGTTGGCTGGTCATCAGTTGCATACCGTAGCAGATTCCTAATACCGGCACCCCCAGATCAAAGATGCCGGCGTCGGAATGCGGCGCATCGGCGTCATACACGCTGCTGGGACCACCGGACAGGATGATCCCCTGGGGCCCGAACGTCTTGATCTTGTCCAACGACATATTATAGGGGTGAATCTCGCAGTAGACCGATTGTTCGCGGATGCGGCGGGCGATCAGTTGGGTGACCTGCGAGCCAAAGTCAAGGATCAGGACCTTCTGGTTATGGATGTCGTCACGGCTCATACGGTACCTTCCTTAACTTGCACGGTAGTTGGGGGCTTCTTTGGTGATGGTAACGTCGTGGACGTGGGATTCTTTCAGACCGGCGCCGGTGATCCGTACAAAACGGCCGTTTTTGCGGAGATCGCCGATGGTGGCGCTGCCGGTATACCCCATGCCGGAGCGCAGCCCTCCCATCAACTGGTGGATGGTAGCTGAGAGTGGGCCACGGAACGGCACCATTCCTTCAATCCCCTCCGGCACCAGCTTGACCTCGTTCTCCACATCGGACTGGAAGTAGCGGTCCTTGCTCCCCTCTTTCATGGCGCCGATGGAGCCCATACCGCGATAGGTCTTATAGGTTCTGCCCTGGTACAGCACGGTGTCGCCGGGGGACTCCTCGGTGCCGGCAAACAGCGAGCCGATCATGATACAATCGGCACCGGCCACAATCGCCTTGGGCAGATCGCCGGAGTACTTGATGCCGCCATCGGCAATCAGCGGTACCTCATATTTTTGGGCGATGCGGGAGCATTCTGCAATGGCGGTGATCTGCGGGACACCCACCCCGGCCACCATACGGGTGGTGCAGATTGACCCCGGTCCGATCCCCACTTTGATGCCGTCCGCGCCGGCCTTGATAAGCGCCTCCGCCGCTTCGGCAGTAGCGATGTTGCCGGCGATGATCTCGCAGCCCGGGAAGGTGCTCTTGGCGCGCTTGACGGCGTCGATCACCCCTTGCGAATGACCGTGGGCGGTGTCTATCACGATCACATCGACCCCGGCCTTGATCAGGCCCTCCATGCGGGCCTCCATCTCGGCGGTAGGCCCGACCGCGGCTCCCACCCGCAGACGGCCGAAGCTGTCTTTGCAGGCGTTGGGGTATTTTTTGACCTTTTCGATATCCTTGATGGTGATCAACCCCTTCAGGTTGCGCTCGTCGTCCACCACCAGCAGCTTTTCAACCCGTGTGTTTTTCAGGTGTTCACGGGCCTGCTCCAGGGTGGTGCCCACCGGTACGGTCACCAGCTTGCGCTTGGTCATCCGGTCCGAAATCGGCAGGTCAAAATCGGTCTCAAAGCGCAGGTCCCGGTTGGTCAGAATCCCCACCAGTTTGCCGCCTTTGTTGATCACCGGCACCCCGGAGATGCGGTATTTGGCCATAAGCTCCAGCGCCTCACGAATCTTCTGGGTGGGACGCATGGTGATCGGGTCAACGATCATGCCGGATTCGCTCTTCTTGACCTTATCAACCTCCTGGGCCTGCTCTTCAATGGACATGTTCTTGTGGATGATGCCGAGGCCACCTTCACGGGCCATGCAGATAGCGGCCCGCGCCTCGGTAACGGTATCCATGGCGGCGCTCACCAGCGGGATATTGAGCGGAATGTTGCGGGAAAGCCGTGTAGAAAGGCTCACATCCTTGGGCAGGACAACGGAATGGGCAGGGAGCAGCAGGACATCATCAAAGGTCAGACCTTCGGGAAGTTGTTCAAACGACATGGCGTCATTACCCCTTGGTGAGATAAATTTTATAGACGTTAGTACAGCGATACCATGAAGTCAAGATTGTCTACACCATTTCAGCGCGGCAAAAACGCCTCACTGGTTTTGATCCGTTTGAGGGTGGCGACGATCAGCCGGGCGGATTCCGTGAGATCGGCCAGTGACAGGACCTCTACCGGGGTATGCATGTAACGCAACGGCAGCTTCACCAGGGCGGTGGCCACCCCGTTGCGGGATATCTGCATCACGTTGGCATCGGTACCGGTGGCCCGTGGCGTGGCGGTCAGCTGCACCGCAATCTTCTCCTTCTGGGCTGTACCGTAGAGCAGCTCGAACAAGGCGTGGTTAATGTTGGCGCCACGGGCCAGGATCGGCCCCTTGCCCAGCGCCACCTCGCCGTTGTGCTTGCGTTCCACGTCGGGCTGGTCGGTGGCAAAATCCACCTCAACGCAGATGCCGATATCGGGATTCACGGTGTAGCTGCTGGTGGTGCCGCCCCGCAGACCGATCTCTTCCTGCACGGATGACACCCCATACAGGTCCACCGGCAGCCTTTCCCCCTCGGCCGCCACCAGGCGCAACACCTCGGCCACCACAAAGGCGCCGGCCTTGTCGTCGAACCCGCGGCTGGCCACCCGATCACCCTGCAGGCGGGTAAAGCCACTGGCAAAGGTGATACAATCCCCCACCCGCACCAGTTTCTGGGCCTCCTTCTTGTCCTTGGCGCCGATATCGATATACTGAGCCTCCAGCTTAACCACCGTCTCACGATCCTTGGCGTCCATCAGGTGGATAGGCCGCTTGCCCACCACCCCGGCCAGCGGGCCGTCAGCAGTATGGATAGTGACCACCTTGCCGGGGGTCAGGTGGGCATCCACCCCACCGATGGCCGCAAAATAGATAAACCCCTTGTCATCGATATACTTCACCTGCAGGCCGATCTCGTCGCAGTGGCCGACGATCATCACCTTGGGACGATCCTTCCCCTGTCCGGGGATGAAGCCGTAGACGTTGCCCAGCACATCGCTGCTCACCTGACAAAACGGGGCGATGTACTCGCGGAACAGCCGCTGGGCCGGTTGCTCATAGCCGGAGGGGCTGGGGGCGGACAACAGGTTTTCGAGAAAGGTGAGGGACTGCTTACGCATACGTATGCTCCTTGTAATTACTATATGTTACCAGTGAGTCTTTCAGTTTTTGCTTGATGGTTTCGATGCGTATCTGCTGCTGCTCCAGCAGCGGGTCGGTCCGCACCTCGAACAGGGGGAGACCGCCGTCGTGCCAGCGCCGCAGGTTGCGGTTGCCATGCCCCCGCACCTCGGAAAGCCGGTGGGGGTGGCAGTAGAGCACCATTTTGGCCCGATCGTCAAGCCGGCTGGCCAGCCGCAGGACCAGATCGTAAAACAGCTCGCCCTTTACCAGCTGCCCCAGGGCCGGGTGCCAGCAGCCGGCCAGGATGGTCTGCCCCGGCACCAGGCCATCATCCGCCTGTAGACCTATCCGGACAACCGGGCAGCC
Source organism: Deltaproteobacteria bacterium (assembly GCA_021782545.1). Classification (GTDB taxonomy): domain Bacteria; phylum Desulfobacterota; class Desulfuromonadia; order Geobacterales; family Pseudopelobacteraceae; genus Trichlorobacter. The sequence goes on from JAJXUW010000055.1 coordinate 12,893, forward strand.
GCCCGTTGTCGCCTCCCGCAGTAGACCGGCGCAGAGCCGAACCCCCCCCTCGAGATCCGGCGGACAATAGCGGCCCTGGCGATACAGATCGGCCAGGCCGGTGCCGGCCAGGACCACCGCCGGGTAGATCCGCACAAAATGGGCACCGGCGGCAATCACCCCGCGCAGCGTGTGCAACGCCTTGTCTGCCGTATCCCCCGGCAGGCCGGGCAACAGCTGCGCCCCCACCCTGAAGCCTTCGGCAACCGCACGTTGGATCGCCTCCGTTGCCTGCCGGCCGGTATGCCCGCGGCCGGAACGCTGCAGCACCTCATCGTCAAGGGATTGTACCCCAACCTCGATGGTTTGCACCTGATAGCCGGCCAAAAAATCAAGCACACCAGCATCAAGGGCATCGGGCCGGGTGGAGAGGCGGATCCCCTGCACCGCACCCTCGGTAAGCAACGGCTGCACCGCGCCCAGTAACTGTTCCTGGGTCTGCCGCGGCAGCAGGGTGAAGCTGCCACCGTAAAAGGCCACCTCAGCCGGTCGTCCTGGCGAACGTGCCAGCCATTCCTGCGCCGTTGCCGCAATCTGCTCCGGCGTTGGCAGCTGTGCCTGCTCGCCGCTGATCAGGTGCTGGTCACAGAACAGGCAGGTGTGGGGACAGCCAGCATGGGGGATGAAAAACGGGATGATCAGCGGGCGCATCGGGTCTGCAACCGTTCCAAAGCGGCCATGGCCGCAACCTGCTGGGCTGCCTTTTTGCTTTTCCCCTCCCCTGTCGCGATCCGTTCGTCAGCCAGATTGACGGAGACCGTAAAGCGACGGTCATGGGCTGGGCCCTCTTCGGCGATCAGCTCATAGGTCGGCACAGGCCGATGCTGGGCCGCCAGCCATTCCTGCAGCTGACTTTTGGCATCGCCAAGCTGCGCTCCCGGTAACGACTGCTCCAGCAGCGGGGCATACAAGCGCGTCACCACCGTCTTGACCGCTTCAAACCCGCCATCGCGGTAGATCGCCCCCAGGATCGCCTCCAGCACGTCGGACAGGATCGACGGCTTGTCACGGCCGCCATCCTGCTCTTCACCCCGCCCCAGCAGGATACGGGGGGCGATGGCGACCTGCGCCGCCAGTTCGGCCAGACGGGGCTGATCCACCAGCGAGGCCCGCAGGCGCGACAGATCACCCTCAGGCAGCTCGGGAAAACGTTGCGACAGCAGATCGGCCAGACAGAGGCTCAATACGGCATCCCCCAGGAATTCCAGGCGCTGGTAATCGGCCAGCCCCGGCTCCCGCGATTCGTTGAGATAGGAGGGATGGGTAAGCGCCTGGCGCAGCAGCGCGGCAGCTAAAAAGGTGTACCCGAGGATGGTGTCTGAAGATGCTGGCATTGCGGCTCCTTGCCAAGGGAGTATACGAAGACGCATGGCGGTTCGCAAGGATGTTCTCACTGACCGATTTGTCCAATAATAAAACCCTATTTTATCGTATACGGTTTTATGCTATTATGCTTTAAAAGTCTGAGTAGTTAACAACACAGGAGGTGCACCATGAACCGAGCCTACCGTCTTATCTGGAATTGTTCCAAGCAAGCCTGGATCATTGCAGCCGAGATAGTACATGGCAAGGCGGCCTGGGCAGGGGCCGTCGGTATCTCGGCACTCATGGTCCTGTCCGCAGACCAGGCGCTGGCCTTGCCGAGCGGTGGCGCGGTGGCTGCCGGACAGGTTGCTATCACTCAACCATCCAGCAGTCAGATGCAGATCACCCAAGGTACCAGCCGTGCCATCATCAACTGGAACTCATTCGGTATCGCCGCCAACGAGGCGGTCAACATCACGCAACCATCGGTACAGGCGGCGCTCTTAAACCGGGTGCTGGGCAGCGATCCATCCCAGATTTTCGGCAGCCTGACAGCCAATGGACAGGTCTTTCTGGTCAACCCGGCCGGTGTCCTGTTCGCGCCCGGTTCGCGGGTGGATGTGGGGGGCTTGGTGGCCAGCACCCTCAACATCAAAGATGACGATTTCATGGCCGGCAACTACCGCTTTTTTAAAGACGGCAACGCTGGGACGGTAGTCAATCAGGGGCGGCTTACCGGCGGCTTTGTGGCACTTCTTGGCAGCACAGTGGAAAACGGTGGCCTGATCAGCACCACCCGTGGCAGCAGCGCCCTGGCTGCCGCCGATGGGGTCAC